>SKYG01000173.1 GCA_007128045.1 Bacteroidales bacterium
ACTCTTTTATCCTTCTGGCCAGGGTCATGCCGTCCATTCCGGGCATCAGTATGTCGATCAGGATCAGATCAGGTGAGTGGTGTTGTAGGATGTCGAGTGCCTGCTCGCCCCCTGATGCTGTGATGGCATCCACGCCAACTGATTTTAGTTGGAGCTCCATGATCTCCAGGTTCGACATGGCATCATCGACCACCAGCACGGTGGTATGTTCGAAACGTATATTTGAGGAGGAGGGCTGGCTTATTCTGGCTGCCGGCTTCTCTCTGGAGATGCTCACTCCGGGTATGGTTACTGTAAAGACGGAACCTTTCCCTGGTGTGGATGATACAGTGATGTGGCCTCCCATCCTTTCTACCAGCCGCTTTGAGATAGGAAGACCCAGTCCGGTGCCGCCGTACTGCCGGTTCGACTGTCCGCTCTGCTGGTAAAAGGGCTCAAAGATGATCTCGTGCTGGCCTTCAGGAATGCCAATGCCGGAATCCTTAACGTCAATAACCAGCGTGCATTGATTGCCGGTTTGTTGTGTTAACTGTACGTCAACCCTGACAAAACCGCTGCGGGTAAATTTTACTGCATTGCCTATCAGGTTGAACAGCACCTGCTTGATGCGTACTTCATCAAGGATAAGGATTTTTGGGATTTTGTCTGCCCCTGTTACAATAAATGTAATGCCTTTTGCTTTTGCCTTTTCCTGAAACAATGTGTTAAACTCATCCAATAAGGCTGGAATATTTACCGGACCTGGATGTATCTCGAGGTGTCCGGCCTCAATCTTCGACAGGTCAAGAATGTCGTTGATCAGCGACAGCAGCAGGTTGCCGCTGGAAGATACGGAGCGCACCATCTTTTTGTGTTCGGGCTTTTCGAGCTTGTGATACAGTACTTCGGTAAATCCCAAAATGGCATTCATCGGGGTGCGGATCTCGTGGCTCATGTTGGCCAGGAACTCGCTTTTGGCTTTGTTGGCTCTTTCTGCTTCTTCCTTTGCCTTGGCAATCTCCTCCTGGCTCTCTTTACGTTCGCTGATGTCGCGACCAATCCCTATCAGTCCGCTGATGACCCCGTCTTGATCCCGCAAAGGGGCTTTGGTAGTCAGCAGCCAAATGATGCTACCATCTGGGTGTATGATCTGTTCCTCACGGTTTATCATCGTTTCACCACTCCTGATTACTTTCAGATCGTCGTTTTCAAATTGCCTGGCTAAATATTCCGGATACAACTCATAGTCAGTCTTGCCGATAACCTCTTCTTCGGTTTTGTTCAGGAGTTTTAGTTCGGCCTTGTTAACCAGGGTCTTTCGCAGGTTGATGTCTTTTACATAGACTCCATCCGGCAGGTTGTCGATCAGGGTACGCAGGAGGATGCGTTCGCGGTGCAGCTCATTTTGGCTCCTGGTCTGTTCGGTGATGTCATGTACTGTAGTAAATATCAGTTGTCTGCCGCCTGAATCTACCGGGCTGGCATGTACTTCCACATCTCTGACTTCACCTGAGGCCAGCCGGTGCAGAAAGTTGTAGGAGTGTTGTTTCCGTAGCAGTACAGATTTAATACTTTTTTTGATATCACTCTCTGTCGCAATGTTGATCTGGTTGATATATAATTGCTGAAGTTCCTTTTCCGTGTACCCATAATAGGTTTGGGCAGCATAGTTGGTCTTTATGATGCGGCCGTCGGCCGGGTCTATCAGCATATGAACGGAAGAGCTTTTCTCAAAGATCGACAGAAATCGTTCTTCGCTGTATTTAAGTGCCTGGATCAGTGCCAGCTCCTTCTCCTGGTTGTCGAACAACACACTCAGCAACAGGTTCCCCAAAGGGTAGATCATCAATATAGGAAGGATGATCCTGGGTAGGATTTCGAGGGTAACAGGACCGGGCAGAAACAGGGAGTAAGCCAGCATAAACATATGTACCAGGAAGCCCAGGCCAAGATACGCCAATGGTGTGGAGGCCCAACGGTACTTTTTCCGGTAAAAATAATGTGCTGACCCAAGTATGGCGGAGGTGATGATGACCAGTAGTCCCATCGTAACTCCGGGCCCTCCCAAGATTATACGGTACACCGCCGCTATTACCATAGCAATGCCTGCTGCTATTGGCCCGCCAAACACGCCTGCAACGCTGATCACGATAGAGCGGCCATCGAAGAAGATGCCTTCGGCCAGGTGCAACGCAGTCATCATCCCAATGATAGAGACGACGCCAAAAACCAGGCCGGTCATTACTTTGAAAGTGATCTGCTTGCGCCCGCCGCTCCATCGCAACAGCATACTGTATATCAGCGCCAGTGATATCAGCAGGGTGATGTTATGGATCAAAGGAATGATATCCATTGCCTTGAAATTGTTGAACTGTTTTTGTAGGGGCAGGACTTGGCCTGCCCTGTTGAATTGTTATGGGATCAGGGTTCTGTAATGTCATACTTTTGCATCCTGCGATACAAAGCATTCCACTCGATGTTGAGCAGTTTGGCGGCTTCGTTTTTGTTATAACCCGTCATTTCCAAAGCTTTGATGATGGTGTTTCTTTCTACTTCCCTGAGGTCAAATGTATCAGCTTCTGCCTTGTCATCAGCGGTTTTTCCCTCGCTTCTAGTACTGCCGGCTTTCGCCGTGGCATCAGGTTGTACCATCTGCGGAAAGTTTGATGGTACGATTTCTTTGCCTTCACAGATGATGACGGCCCGTTCCATCAGGTTTCGCAGCTCCCTGATATTTCCGGGAAAAGGATACCGTTTTAGCATGGCAATTACGTCGGGGTGTACCCGCTTGATGGACTTGCCCATCTTTTTAACCAGGATGGTAAAAAAGTGGTCTATTAGCAGGGGGATGTCGTCAACTCTTTCGCGAAGTGCCGGTATAAAGATGGTGAAGGTGCTGAGCCGGTAATACAGGTCGGCACGGAAGTTTTTTCCCGAGCTCATCTGTTCTACCGTTTTATTGGTGGCGGCAATGATGCGGATGTCGAACGACTGTTCTTTTTGTGTGCCGATGCGGGTGAACTTGCGGTCTTCGAGCACACGCAGCAGCTTTACCTGCAGCGATGGCTCCATTTCACCGATCTCATCGAAGAAGAGGGTTCCTTTGTTGGCCATCTCGAACCACCCTGCCTTGTCGGCAACGGCACCGGTGAAGCTGCCCTTTTTGTGGCCGAAGAATTCACTTTCAAACAGGGCCTCAGGTACGGCCGACATGTTTACGGCGCCAATCATCTCATCTTTACGGCTGCTCAGCCTGTGTATGCCTCTGGCAACAAGCTCTTTGCCGGTTCCGCTTTCGCCAAGTATCAGCACAGACGTGTCGTGGGTGTTGGCCACCAGCTGCATCTGTTTTTTGATTTCCATGGTGGCAGCAGTTGCTCCAACGATGGTTTCGCCAATTTTTTCGTTGATGGCTTCCTGCAGGTAACGCGTTTTGTTGCGGAAATTCATCAGGTTGGCATTCATGTCGGCAAACTTCCTTGTGCGTTCAATAGCGATCCAGATATCTTCCGACCTGAACGGCTTTTTGAAATAGTCGACAGCGCCTTGCCTCAACGCGCCGATCACCGTATTCATATCGCCTTCGGCACTGATCATAATTACCTCGATCTCCGGGTAATCTTCTTTTACCTTTTCT
>SKYG01000088.1 GCA_007128045.1 Bacteroidales bacterium
TAATCCTGCAAAGATACTGAAAAATACTGATAATCAATTTGTTTTAAATAAAAATAAATTAAATTATAACACGTTAAATGATCCATAATTTGTATTTTATTTAGGTTAAAGCATATAAACGATCGTTTAAATGAAGGTAGAAATTGATTTATTCGATTGTTATGCGTATAAAAAAAATATTATTTCTTAATAATTTTCGATCGGAAATATTGATTGCCATTAACCAGGGTGAGGGTATAAAACCCGGCGGGCAGCATAGAAATATTTAAGTTTTCATGCGATCGCACCTTATAGTTATAATTATGCCCCAGAACAGATGCAATAGTGAGTTGAGCCGTGCCGTTTAGGCTGGTATGGTAAATGGTGATATAGTCATCCACAATGCTGGGATATACCCTAAACTCCTGGTTGTGTTTATTTCCAGTATCAGTGGGCATAGAAGGGTAGGGTTGGGGGGTTATAGTTGGACCGACTACCCTCATATACCCATTATCAAGTATCAGCATACGGTCAACGTTTACCTGGCGAATTCCCCAATTAGATGGGTTGAGATTGCCAACGTGAACATGAGAGTGATATACAAAAATCCATTCGGTATCATCCGGTGATCGCACCACGGTGTTATGTCCCGGTCCGGAAACGGCATGGCTAACTGCTGAGTTGGACAAGATAGGATTAAATATGAACTTCTCAAATGGTCCCATAGGAGATGATGATGTGGCATATCCCACGGAGTAATTCGCGGCACAAAAACAATTGGCGGAGAATATAAGATAATACAAGTCGTTGTGTTTTACAATAACGGCCCCTTCATTCCAGTATTGGTTGCTGTTTGGATTAAATTCCCAGCTCTGCTCAGGATAGATCAGCATGACAGGATCCGAAATAATTCCGGAAAAATCAGGTTCAATTTCAACCACCCATATCTCACTTCTTTTTTTCCCTCCAAGTTCCGGAACTGGATTTGTCGACATGGCATTGGAGTAATACATATACGTCCGGCCATCATCATCAATAAATACATGTGAGTCGATAGTGCCTTTTGATCCATTGTCAATGAAGGGTTTGTCATCCAAATCAACAAATGGCCCAGTGGGTTTATCTGATACAGCAACACCAATATGTTTGATGTCGTCTTCACGGGCAGCCGTGTAGTGAAGGTAATACTTGTCACCTATTTGTATGACTTCAGGAGCCCAAAAACTTCTGGTAGCCCATTTGGCAGTATTTCTTCTGAAAACGTTGGTCTCGTATGTCCAGTTTATAAGGTCCTTTGAAGAGAAGCACGGATAACCCTGACCTGTAACATACATGTAATAGGTGCCATCAGTATCTCTAAATACAAAAGGATCGGCCAAACTATTTACATTGGTGCCGTTAAACACCCCAGGTACAAGAACGGGGTTGGTATATGTCTGACTCCGGGCAGATAATATCATAATATAAAACAGGAAACCTAATAAACACACTCTTTTCATAAATAAACATTTTATTTCAGCGGTGAAAAAACATCTAATTATTCATGCTTTATATTCAGGTCAGATGCAAGGCGCCGGAAGCCGCCGACATAATTCAGGCTAAAGCTTTTGCGAATACCAAATGACTCGACAATTATACAAAAAAATAAATTAATCTGCGAGTGTGTGACTCTGACTTGTATTTGTATTATTAATATAAATCATATAATATGATTGACCAATTTGGGATGATTTTGGTGTAAATAATTTAAAAAGTATATTTTGCTTCCATCATCAGAATCCGACCGGGGCCGATTATGTTGCGTGAATCAACATATGTCTGATTAAACACATTATGGGCTTTCAGAGATACCTGGAATCCCCTGAAAATGTCTTTCCATACATGCATATCGGTGTAATTATATGCTTCTATGGATTCCGTATTTACCTCGTTGATCCACTGGCTTCCTTTGTAGTTGAACCCGACAAACACATTGAGTATGTCATTTCTCCAGCTGATTGATGTGTTGAACAGGTCTTTGGGTTGATACACCAGTGATCTGCCTGTAAGGGATTCATCCAACTGGAAATCAAAAACCTCAAATTCCGAAATTGTTGTGTTGATATGGCTGTATGAAACATCCAAATTCATTCTTTCGGAAATGTGCAGCCTCGCTGCTATTTCTGCACCAGTGACAATCACTCTCTCAATATTGTCTTTCATTCGGATTGGGCGCAGCCTGTTGGTCAAAATCAATGAATCACCGGTAGAAATATAGGCATGGTAGTCACGCCCTTTGGAGTAAAAAACACTTGGTGAGATGCTTAATATTCTTGAGACAAAGTAATCGCCACCCACTTCCATATTGTGAAGATATTCAGGTTTGAGATCAGGGTTTGCCAGCTTCATACCTCCTGAAATCCTTCCTGTCCGGCACATATCATCTAGCACGGGGGCGCGGAATCCCTGGCTGTAACCGGCATATATCCTATAGATATTTTCTTTGTAATATTGTATAGATAGCCGGGGGCTTAATGCGTTGAACGATGATTCTTGCAGGCTGCCTGAATAGTTCGTCAGAAAACTGGTTTCATTTGTAGGATTTTCCACCTCAAACTTCCCATCGTAAAATCTGGCATGGTCGAATCTGATGCCAGCCAAAATGCTCCAGGGCGAGTTAGCAAGCTTTATCTCATTCTGAATAAACAAACCGGTCTGATTTAAAGTACCCAGGTTCTTTACCAGGTCTGTTGATGTAATATACACATCAGCACCATCAACAGATCCTTGCCGGATATCAATACCAACCGTTAGCTTATGATTCGGATGAATATCTTTAGAGAATGAGGATAGTATTCCTAAATCCTGCCGGATGGATTCGACATCATACCGGCTAATCAAATTATTTCTGACGTTTTCCCTAATGTTCTGGTAGTTTTCTCTCTGACCGAACAGCGTGATGTTAAGCCGGCTGTTAAGATTGAACGTACCCCTGTAAGTTGCTCGTCCATAAACACCCCCATACTGATTATATGCTCCTTCAGGCGCTGCCAGTTCCTCATTTTGAAATCCAAATCCGGTAAATTTGCTGCCCGTGCCCCTTTGTCCGAGATAGTATGACCCCGATAGTTCTATCATCTGGTTCGTACCAATATGAAATCCAGCCCTACCTCCAAATTGGTACTCGTCCAGAAAGGATGCGATAGAAAATTCATCTGTCTCGTCTGCCGGTGTGGTTATATAGCCGTCGCTCTGGCGGTATCGTCCGTTTAGTGACCAGAAAAATGTATCGTTATTGCCGGAAACACCTGCCATGGTATTATACGTGGAGAAACTTCCCACGCCCTGTATTACGTATGCTTCAAAAGGCTTTGATGGAGTAGGGGATATGAAATTGATGATGCCGCCCATGGCATTGCCTCCGTATAGTGAAGAACCTGTACCTTTGGCTACTTCTATTTGTCCGATATCCCCTGGGTTGATGGCATTCCAGTTTACGGAACCTCCGTCTGATTTATTCATTGGCACTCCGTCAAGAAGGATTAATGTGCGACCTGCCTCATGCCCCATCCCACGCAAAGAAACGTGAGCTGATCCCAGGAAAGAAGCAGCCCGGCTTACTGATACCCCTGGAATCAGGCTCAGGTAA
>SKYG01000080.1 GCA_007128045.1 Bacteroidales bacterium
TACTTTTTCAAGTTCCTGGAAGTGAACCTCCCCCTCGATCATGACACCTATCGCACAGGGTTTAGAATTTGGGAGCATAGTGTTGATTGGAATTCGCACAAAACCTATCGCGACGGATACATTTTTTTTGGTAACCCCAATGAAAAATCCACCACACACCCAAGACAGCATTTTTACATGTACTTTATGCCCATCTTCGATGTTAGTAAAAAAAGCCGTAATCATGAAGAGGATGAAGTGTATTTCATTTTTGATGGTCTGTCAAAAGAATTCAAGGAGCTGGTAACCCTTTATGGTGCCGCTTTGGCTTTGGAAGTTCGTGCCGACAGTTCACAAAAATCCATTTACCGGCAGAAAATTGACGAACTGAATAAGAAAGCAAGAGCACTTTTTGATCAGGAGTACGTTCAGGTTACACAAGTAGATTACCAGGGCAAAGAACTTCCATTAAGCGGTTATGCTTTACCGGGGGCAGGTGCTACAAAAGAGCAGATTTTTTCTACCGTAGCATCCATTGTTTTTGAAAACTGGTTTGAAGATGAATGCCCCAATTACCCCAAATTCACGCAATTAAACTCCCCTGTTGCCAAGGACAATTTTGACCGCCTGATCAGGCAGGCATTAATTAAACTGGCTAATCCGGAACAGGCCAACCGTGATGGGGAAGGCATCTTATCCGGTTTGGGCTGTTGGTTACCGGGAAGTCTGGACTACAGCAATTCTCCCTATGCTAAGAGTCTATTGAAAATGCTGGAAGCAAAAGGCGCAGGCAAGGTCCTGAACCGTGATGAGATCATTGAGTATGTAGACAAAAGCGACAACCTCTGGCTTACTAAAGATTTTCAGATTGAAGCAGAGCTGGAATTTTTAGTAATGGGCACGCTTGCTGCTTTGGGAGAAATTGAAATCACTCTTAATTCAGGCAAGGCTATAAACTCCACCAATCTTCAGGAGTTAAAAGATCTTCAAAAGCACGACTTCTATTCCTTTACACACATCAGGCCACCTAAAGGTCTGAATTTGTCTGCATTAAAGATCATGTTCATAGGCATGCTTGGTCGAGATTTGAGTAATCAGTTAAAGGACCCTTCCACCTATACTCATTTGGTAAGTGCTTCCAGTGACTGGGCTAAACGAGCAGTTACCTTACTCAGTAAAATTCAATGGGGATATAATTTCAAGGGGATAGAGATTGTCAACACCGAACAGGCAGCCAGGTATCGCCAGCATTTTACTGCTTTCTCTGGTTTTTGTGATAAGTTGGCCAATTATACTTCGGAATCAAAGATTAAAAATTTCGCTTTTTCAGTTGATGACTTAAATCGCATATTGCCCGCTAAGGTTGAAGTGGATCAGTTGGAAAGGCAACTCGCTGAATTAAACCTGCTCAACGAGGACATCTCCTACCTGCAGCAATGCAAACAATACATTACAGATAATGTATTTAAGGAAGAAGTATCAGAAACTATTAACCAACTGGCTCAGGTGCTCAGCACTGATGATGCGTCTCAGCTGGAAGCATACAAAAAAAGACTTGAACAACTAAAAGAGCGCTATGCCGATTGGTATCTGGATTTGTATCTGAAGCATCGTATCAGTCAAAAAGACCACACACAAAAAATAGCTTTGCTCGATTCGGAGGCAAAAGTCATTTGCGATATTCTGAAAGATGCCGATTTCCTTTCTTCGGGACAGTACCTGCAGTGGCTCAATAAGATCAACAAACTGCAACCGGCTGAAAGCAAGGTAAACAAAAACCAGATTCTTACAGCTCCCTATCAAGATTTCAACCCGGCTGATTTTGAAGCTGCCGAAGTGTTGAGCGTGAAACAACTGAAAAGTGATTTGGAAGATCTGCTCGAGCATTGGACCGATACGCTAAGAGAAACGCTGGACGATCCCATGGTGAAAAAGAAAATGAACCTGCTGGATGATGACACCCAAAAACTCTTAGCTGGCTTCAAGTCAGGAACGGTTGAACTGGCTAAGGACAATGCATTACGAATTCGCAACGCCATTATGGATTTGCACAAAGGCTTGGAAAAAGTGGAACTCAGTCTGGAAAGCATGAAGGCCACCTTCAATAAACCGCTTACTCCCGATGAGGCCATTGAAGCTTTTAAAACCTATATAGACAAACTTGCCAAAGGGAAAGAGCGGAATAAAATAAGAATTATTTTGAAATAAAGATAACTTAAAAGTAAATATATCTTGCTAATTAACTTAAAGGTGAATAACTTTGCTAAAATTATACTGGTACAGCGATTTAATAAGGTAAACTATTATACGCTTAGATTAAATGATGATGAATTGAGTTTATTTGGGCAATTTCGAAGTGTCCATATTAATGATAATAAAGATAAATTAAATCATATCATGGCCTGGATTAAACGTATTGGCAATGTCTATGGTGCAAAAGAAGTTTACTTTAGGAATGAAGCTGAATCTTCAGATACTTCTGCTTTACCACCTGATAGTATTAAATGGGAGCCAACTTACATCGAATACAATGAGAATACAGGAGAGGAAAAAATTACACCGAATGATTTAAGGCTTTACACTTTTAGAGTAAATGAACATGTTGTTTTTTTGTTTGATGGAGACATTAAAACTGCGAATAAAGCACAAGACTGCGATAAAGTCAGGCCTCATTTTAGATTGGCCAATAAACTGACGAAAGTTTTAGAAAGTGCTTTCCTACACGATATAAAATGGAACAATAATTACACGGATATTGTATTTGATAAAAATTTGGAACTTAATTGGTAGATAATGGAAAAAGAAGGAACTATGATTACCGATTGGTTAGACCAATATGGTGATCCAGAAATTGAAGAGTATGTAGCTAAAAATTTGGCTATTGTAGATAAAGTACACCAAGCACTCGATGCAAAAGGCTGGAACAAAGCACAACTTGCCGAGTCCATGGGGAAATCGCCTTCGGAAGTTTCAAAATGGCTTTCTGGTATGCACAACCTAACCCTGAAAAGTATCATCAAAATGGAAGCTGCTTTAGGCATTGACCTCATACACTGCGAGCCCATAAAGGAATTTGAATATGTGTTTTTGGGTATGATTAGCAATGCAGAAGAATTAAATGAAAAGGCTGTCCAATACACATTGTCAACCGAAATGCATGAATATGCGCTGGCCATGTAATGCACTATGGAAAAGAAATCAGCTCCCATAATAGTTCAAGACATTCACCTGCTTCGTGTGGAGGTGGTGCAACAAAAATTGGATGTGATAGCGTTTAAAAAACAGAAGCAACATCAACTGCATGTAGGTCACAAACTTTTGCAAAACCTGAATGACGAGCGCATAAAACTAGAATTTGTATTCTCATTTGATAACCGCAAGAAAGAATCTCTTTTGTTTTTTCAAATTGATTTTCATTTTCATATTGACAAGCTCTCCAATTTTTACGAACTCATGGATGAAAACAAGCCCATCTTCAGTGGACATTTTGTAGCCACGCTGATTGGTATTTGTTTTTCGACCTCAAGAGGCATCATCCTCGAGAAACTAAATAATGCCGGGATTCCGAATATCATATTGCCTGTTGTTTCTCCGCAGGAAATGCTCACCAATACAAAACAA
>SKYG01000048.1 GCA_007128045.1 Bacteroidales bacterium
ATCACGGCAAGCCAGCCAAACGCACTCTGTCTTTGTGGGGATTAGATCTGCAGGAACCCATTGTAGAGGAGCATCTTACTATTGAATGTGGAGGTCGGCATCAATATACTTCTGAATATCTAGCCTTGACCCGTGAATTTTATTTGTAAAAGAATTGTCAAAACGTCTGGACTTTATCAAAAACTTTATATATTTGCAAACAATGCACACGTGTGTAGTAATTTTTTGGCATGAGAATTACCATTAAGGAAATTGCGAATAAGCTGAATGTTCACCATTCTACTGTGTCAAGGGCACTCAGAATGGACCCCCGGGTAAAGCCAGAAACTGGTGACAGGATCAGGCAGTACGCAAAAGAGAACGGGTATTACATTAATCAGAATGCGCTCAGGCTCCGTGGCAGCGTTCGAAATACCATTGCCATGATTGTGCCCGAGATCAACCACCGGTTTTTTTCATCCATTATCAATTACATCACAGATCTTGCCTATGAGAACAACTATGTCATCTCAATATACCAGTCGAATAATGATTATGCTCAGGAATGCAGTATCATTGAGAAGGTGATTCAACAGGATGTGGCGGGTGTTATCGCTTCGGTATCGGGTAACACATATTCTGGTGAATATTACAATGAGTTGAAAAGGCTGCAAATTCCACTGGTGTTTTTTGACCGCCTACTTGGTGATGTAGATACGCCCTGTGTAACCACGAACAACAGAGAGGTGATTGAAATATTGGTAGACGATCTTGTTGGTATGGGGTGTAAGCGTATCGCACATGTTTCAGGTCCTGATCACATATCAGTGTTTCATGACCGGAACCAGGGGTACAGGAATGCCATTAGCAAAATAAAACCATCTTACTTTCGGGAGCATATTGTTCATGATTTAGTCACTGTTCAATCTGGCAGTCTGGCCGCCGGGGAACTTTTTGCAAGTCGCCCATACCCTGATGCAGTGATTTCAACGGCCTTTTTCCTGACAATAGGTGTTATGGCGTATTTACATGAGCATTCTATACGTGTTTCAAAAGATGTTGTCGTGGCTGGGTTTGGAGACCGGCTGTTCAATTCGTTGCTTCATCCATCTATTATATCTGTAGAGCAGCCTGAGCAAGAGGTCGCCGAGGCCGCGTTCAGGCTTCTCCTGCAACAAATTTCCAGGGAGGATGATACAGGTAAAAATCAGACATCTCAGGTTCAATTGAAATCCGCGATAATCCATCCTATTACACAATTAAATAAATAACCAATATGTTAAAAGGAATCTCGTCCCTGATCAGTCCGGACCTGCTTGAAGTGATGGCACGCATGGGGCATGGTGATGAACTCATTCTCGCCGACGCACATTTTCCGGCTGAAACGCTTAATCAAAGGGTTATCCGCGCTGATGGGCTTCGTATAGCTGATTTACTGGAAGCTATTTTACCTCTTTTTGAACTCGACACCTATGTGCCCCATCCTTTGGTGATGATGGCCGCTGTTGAGGGCGATACACTGGATGCTGAGGTTGAAGCTACCTATATGGCAAGCATCAGGAAGTCAAACCCTGATGTACCCCCAATACAAAGATTAGAGCGCTTTGAGTTCTACGACCGTGCAAAAAGTGCTTTCGCCGTGGTTATGACCGGAGAGACGGCCAAATACGGAAACATACTATTAAAAAAAGGAGTTACAGGTACTTAATATAATGTTATGAAAGACTCATGAAAGGGGTTTCTGACACACAGTCGCATAATTATATTTTATGGGGTCAAAGGTCGAAGGTCGAAAGTCAAAGGAAAAATACAAACACCTGAATAATAGTATAATAAATAAACATGAACAGAAAAAAGAAAATCAATAATAAGCGTTTAGCGGGCGGATTGCCAAAGGTTGGCATACGTCCTGCCATAGATGGCCGCCGGCGTGGCGTGCGTGAATCACTTGAAGAACAAACCATGCGCATGGCAAAGAATGCCGCCAGCCTGATCGGGTCGCACCTGCGGCATGCTGATGGCAGCCCTGTAGAATGTGTCATTGCCGACACATGTATTGGCGGGGTGGCAGAGGCAGCTGCCTGTGCTGAAAAGTTTGCCCGGGAAGGGGTGGGGGTGTCGTTAACAGTAACGCCCTGCTGGTGTTATGGCAGTGAGACCATGGACATGGATCCGCTTACACCCAAAGCCGTATGGGGCTTCAATGGGACTGAACGTCCTGGTGCTGTGTATCTGGCGGCAGTGTTGGCAGCCCACAACCAGAAAGGGTTACCCGCTTTCGGTATTTATGGAGAAGATGTGCAGGAAAGCAATGACGAACGCATTCCGGAAGATGTACAAGAAAAGATCCTTCGTTTTGTCAAAGCAGGTATCGCTGTGGCTACCATGCGCGGCAAGTCGTACCTGTCGATGGGATCGGTGTCGATGGGTATTGCAGGCTCTATTGTGGATGCATCGTTTTTTGAGAATTACCTTGGGATGCGTTGTGAGTATGTCGACATGTCAGAATTTATCCGGCGTATCAACGAGGGCATCTACGACAAGGAAGAGTTTGCCAGGGCCAGGCAGTGGGTCAGGGAGCATTGCAGGGAAGGTGTGGATTACAACCCTGAAGAACGTCAGAAGTCACGAAAACAAAAGGATGAAGAGTGGGACTTTGTGGTGAAGATGGCCCAGATTGCCCGCGACCTGATGGTAGGGAATCCACGCTTGCTGGAGGCAGGGTATGCCGAAGAAGCTTTGGGCCATCATGCGCTGGTTGCTGGCTTCCAGGGGCAGCGGCAGTGGACAGACCACTTTCCCAACGGTGACTTTATGGAAGCCATGCTGTGCTCATCGTTCGACTGGAATGGCATCCGGCAGCCTTATATGCTGGCCACTGAGAATGACAGCCTGAATGGGGTGTCAATGCTTTTCGGTCACCTGCTTACAGGCTCAGCACAGGTATTTTCCGATGTCAGAACCTACTGGAGCCCGGATGCTGTAAAACGCGTAACGGGATATGCTCCTGAGGGCCTTGCTGCCAAAGGATTTATCCACCTGATCAACTCCGGACCATCTGCATTGGATGGCTCAGGCCAGCAACGTATCGATGGCAAACCAGCCATCAAGCCCTGGTGGGATGTAACTGAGGAAGAGGTAGATAAATGTCTGAAGACCACAAGCTGGGGACCTGCTATCGATGAATACTTCAGGGGCGGAGGGTATTCCTCGAATTATATCACGAAGGGAGGAATGCCTATTACCTTGTCGAGGATCAACATCATAAAGGGATTGGGGCCGGTACTTCAGCTGGCCGAAGGACATACCGTTGAATTGCCATCCGAGGTACATAAAGCCCTCGATCTGCGTACCAATCCCAGCTGGCCTACCACCTGGTTTGTGCCCAACATCACGGGCAAAGGCGCTTTTACCGATGTGTACAGTGTGATGGCCAACTGGGGCGCCAACCACGGAGCCTTTAGCTATGGACATATTGGTGCCGACCTGATCAGCCTGGCTGCCATGTTAAGAATTCCGGTAAATATGCACAATGTATCCGATGAGAAGATTTACCGTCCCAGTGCATGGAGTGCCTTTGGTATGGACAAGG
>SKYG01000071.1 GCA_007128045.1 Bacteroidales bacterium
GGATGAGCCATGACAACGCTGATGTCGTCGAATGGCTTCACCTTGTAATTGGACTTCACGGCTTGCCCGTTTACCAGGATGTTGCCAGCTTTAGCGGTTAGCTGGATCTTATTACGGCTGATGTTTTCAATCCTGGCATGGAGGAACTTGTCGATACGCAAAAGCCCCTGACCCTTATCCACCACAAAATGATGGTGCTCAAACAGCTCCTGCTCTCCCTGTTCATCCTGCTCTCCCTGTTCATCCTGCTCTCCCTGTTCATCCTGCTTATCTACACCAGCAGAATCTGAAACGTCAGATTCTGGATATGCAGTACTGTTTAAGCTGGGGGAAGGCCCTTCTTTTTTTGAGTCTTTGGATGCCTTATCCTTTTTATTGGTCATTTATAAAGGGGTTTACCGGGCGATGATAAATGACTTGGTCTCGGGAGTTTTGTTGCCGGAATGGATGAAGCGCAGGAAATACACCCCGTTTACCATATGACTTACGTCCAGCGTTTGACGGTAGTCGCCCGAATAAACCAATCTGCCGTACAGGTCAATGATGTCGACCCGGGCAGGCTGTTCTTCCGAGTCGGCATTGTCAAGCTCTACCGACAGGATATTTCCGGAAACCGGGTTGGGATATAATGATGCAGAAAATGACTTCTGGGATGGCTCTGTATCAGGTGTGGCCGACTTGTTGGCTCCGACAACAGGTCTGATCATCAGTGACCCTTCGTATATAGACCGCAGCCACTCACCGCCGCTGGTAAAGAACAGCCTGTTGCTTGAATCATTGCTCCTGTCAAACCCAATGCTCAGAAATTGGTTTATGCTGATAACGCCTTGCTGTTCAATGCCAATATAGAAGGTGTCAGACACCTCTACAGCCCTTTCCAGCTCAACCCTGACAAATTGGTTCAGGTCGTCTTCAAAACTGGTGAACACCTGGTTTTCTGACTGGTAAAGCACCTCTTCTTCGGGCGCAAGCCGTTTCCAGATCATAACCTTGAAAGGTCTGTCGGTATTTGCGGTGCCCATAGTTTTGTTGAAGAATATGTCGACCGACTGTATCATATCGGGTTTGCCGGCCACAAATTGTTTTGCAATGCGTGGAAACCTGCCCAGTACGCCATAACCGGCTTCGGGCACCCCGTCATCGTACGAAAAGAAGTTCTGAAAAGATTGTCTATAGGTTACTGTGTCGTTGCGTGGTCTGGAGTCGCCTGCTACACCGGCCCGGATCACATGCACGATGTTGAAATGCCTTTCTGCTGCAGGAGCAGTTGGCAGTGGGTTGGCAATGACGATCGGATTGGCATGAGGCTGGTATCTCTGGTACCCACTGTTGGCGAAGGGGTCAATATTCCAGTTCCCTCCCGAATAATTTCTGACATTCACGCCGTTCTCATCCTGAATGAAATAGCGATAGGAGTAAGGATAGGTTACCTGGTCGAGGTTGGCGATCGACATAGAAAAGTTGGATCTAAGGTGTTTTTGCGGGTCGATGATGTAGTGCGACCAGGGCATGGCGGTGTAATGCTTTAGTATAGACTGTGGCGGTGCCGTGAAGGCGATGTCGAAGTAGTTGGTCTGCTGTATGTTGCGGCTATGGTTCAGGTACACATAGTCGATGTTCCACAAGGCCCGCATGCCCGTATTGTTCTGAAGGGTCGGGTTGCCGGGGAGCGGGAAGCTCACATGGTTTTTAAACCTGAACCTGAAGTCATCGCGATAATAGGCCTCATCGGTGATGGGAATAGCGACTCTTTTAAAATAAGGGAAGGTATCGTTGGAGAATTCTTCCAGGCGCTCACCCTTCGCATCCCATACAGATATCCAGACATCATCGATATATATTACTTCCAGATCATCGTTGAGTGCAAAATGGCCTGGTGTATGTAAAAACTCCAGAACCAGTGAATCCTGGTATAGCGGGTTACCACCATGACCCTGTGGCTGATAGTAAAAGCTCAGGATTACTGAATCGTCGGGTACCAGACTTCTTGGTGAAGGGGCGAACACAGAATCGAGACGGATGGGCTGTGAGGTGAGGTAGTCTGCCACATAGGGGGTGTTGGATGCTTCGATGTGTTCGTAGATCTTGCCATGCCGGTCTAAAGCGTCGAAGGTGGCCACACCAATGGTTTTGGGATGTTTGGCGTAGCTGCTGTTGATGAATACATGACGGTCGGCCCAGCGTTTTGGATCGGGGTAAGGCCCGGCGTATGAAAAGTCATCCCAAAAAGGAAGGGTGTTGATGGTTTCTTCAATTTCTTCTCCGCCATCATGGGTACTTTTCTTGACAGCTGGAAACTCATCGGAGCTTTTTAAGTCGACATGTTGTTTTATCGGATTGGTCTCCAATGGTAAAAGCACTTCCTGCGGATGTGCAGAAAGCATCCCAAGGAAAAAGAAAATATAGGTATATATCAGGATATGCTTCATGGTGACTGCTGGGTTTCTAAAAGGTCCAGTTCGAAATCTTCCAGAGAACGGTACCAGATGTTGATGGCTGTACCCTTTTGTATCATGTTGTCTTCTTCATAATCGGGCTCTTGCCGGAAAACCCTGGCCTCTTGTTCACTCACCTGTCCTTCATAAACTTCCTCTCCGACTGCCAGGTCATAGGCTTCGAGGGTGATACGGACTTCTTCGGGGGTTTTTCCATATAACAGTGGGATGGGAACGGTAAGCTGTTCTAACAGGTAGGTTTCGAAATCAAATACTTTGGGCGACCGGTAATACAGATCGACACTGCTTCCTGCCCTCAGAAACTCTTTGCGCGTAAGCGGGTCAGGATGTTGTTTGTATACTTTGACATCGACTTCTTCATCATCCAGGTAGAAGGAGTTGCCGACATTCAGGGTTACGGCATGCAGGGCACTTATTGCTTCCTGTTTGGTCAATCCAAGCAATAGAGGTACCTGTACCACATTCTCTCCCAGGCCTTCGCCCAGCACCAGGTCAATGCTGGTTCCTTTGGCGATGAGGGTTCCCGGCTCGATGGCGCCGTTGTTGTATTTTTGTTGCAATACGGCATTGCGCGCGATGTCGGGCCGGTACTCCAGCTTGCCCGGTCTCAGCCCGTAGGCTGTCAGCATGGCCGAGGCCTGTCGAAAAGACAGGTCGTTCAGGTCGGGCATGGCCACCATCTCAGGCATGAACGCGATCTTTGTCAGATAGATGGTGCGTCCTTTCTTTACATGGGTGCCGGGAGCCGGATCCTGAGAAAAAACGGTGCCTTTCACGCCATCGTCGTAAAATACAGAGTCATTAACCACGTAACGCAACCGGTGTTCCTTGAGAATGTCCTGAACCTCTGCTTCATACTGACCACTCAGGTCGGGAACGACGATGGTACGACCATGGTGGGTGTACAGGTCGAGCAACTTCAGCGACACCCACATGATGACGATAGCCACGGCAAAGGCATACAGAAGCAGACGAAGAAAAAGCTGGCTTCTGATAAATTCCCGGAGTTTCATGTGTTTATAATTCGTCAAAGGTCAAAGGTCAAAGGTCGAACAGTCAAAATTACAAATTTATATTGCAAACATCATTCCCATTCTTTGTACAAAC
>SKYG01000240.1 GCA_007128045.1 Bacteroidales bacterium
CTGGCTAAGGAATTAAAAAAAGAAGTAGATGCTATTGAAGGGCTGTACGGTTTAATATTTCATACCATAGGTGTAAGCGACGGAATAACCAATGGCACTGAAGGGATGAAATTCTCCCTGCTTTCGCGTGAAATTATTGCCGACTCCATTGAAACGGTGGTAAGTGCGCAGTTTTATGATGCCGTTGTGGCTATAACAGGATGCGACAAGAATATGCCCGGGTCTTTAATGGCCATGGCCAGGTTAAACAGACCGGCTATCATGATGTATGGAGGTACGGTCAGGAAAGGGCATTGGAAGGGTCAGGATTTAAACATTGTATCGGCATTTGAAGCCTACGGTTCCAGGATAGGTGGTAAAATATCTGATGAAGATTTTAAAGGGATTATCCGGAATAGCATTCCAGGCGCGGGTGCCTGCGGAGGCATGTACACTGCCAATACCATGGCCGCAGCCATTGAATGTATGGGTATGAGCTTACCTTTTACCTCATCAAACCCGGCAGTAAGCGATCAAAAGATTGAAGAAACCAGGCAAATAGCCCATGCATTAAAAGTTATTCTCGAAAAGGATATTAAGCCCCGGGATATTATGACCCGCAAGGCCTTTGAAAATGCCATAACCCTCATCATGGCCCTGGGAGGCTCAACCAATGCCGTTATTCACCTTATTGCCATGGCAAAGGCTGCAGAAGTAAATGTAACCATTGACGATTTTCAGGTCATCAGCAACAATACGCCCTACCTAGCTAACCTGAAGCCCAGCGGACAATATCTTTTTGAGGATCTGCACAATGCTGGCGGAATCCCCGCCGTGATGAAATTACTTTTGCTGGAAGGGTATTTAGACGGCAACTGCATGACAGTGACTGGAAAGACTCTAGGTGAGAATCTTGAGGTAGTAAAGGGTCTTGATAAGGGGCAAAAAATCATACATCCTGTTGCTAAACCCATTAAAAAAACAGGACATATACAAATACTTTACGGAAACCTGGCTGAGCAAGGGGCCGTTTCCAAAATCACCGGCAAAGAAGGTCAGTTGTTCCGTGGCCCGGCTATTGTCTTTGAACATGAATATGATGCCATAAAAGGAATTGGCACTGTTGTTAAACCCGGTGAAGTAATCGTAATCAGAAACAGCGGGCCCAAAGGGGCTCCTGGCATGCCGGAAATGCTTAAGCCTACCAGTGCCGTAATAGGTGCCGGTCTGGGAAAAGATGTGGCATTGATAACAGATGGCCGGTTTTCGGGAGGATCGCATGGATTTGTTGTGGGACATATATCACCTGAAGCTTATGAAGGAGGGGTTATTGCCCTCATAAAAAATGGCGATATCATTACCATCGACATCACCAAGAACCTTATAGACGTTGACCTCACTGCTGAAGAGATCGAAAAACGGAGAAAAGAATGGAGTAGGCCGGTTGATCCTGTTCATAGTGCTGTATTAAAAAAATACCGAAAACTCGTATCTTCGGCATCAGAAGGTTGTGTTACCATTTAACAATAGCCTTTACAATACCTGCAGGCGAATACCTTAGTATCCCAATATACATCGACAATGCGGCTGTTCACGACAAGATCGAACTCAAAAAGTGCGCTGAAACCCAATAAATGCTGGAAAAACGCTTTCTTGAAGGATTGAAAATTGAATTGAACCAGGCCATTTGATTGGTGGTAAAGGATTTTTTTTATCTTTGCTCACGTTACATTAAAACATAACTCTAACCTGTATGATACAATACAGGCTACATTAAACGCATGAATAATCCAGGCTAAATCGGAAATTATGATATTCTTTTGGGTTGTTATTGGGTATCTGATGATCTTGATGGGGATCTCCATCTATAAAAGTTTCATGGTTAAAAACCAGGAAGATTTTATGGTAGCGGGCCGTTCTGTGTCAACGGCAAGGCTGGTTGGCACGCTGTTGTGTACCTGGATGGGATCCGGAAGCCTCCTCGCAGGCGCCGGCCTGGCAGTCAATGTAGGTTTTTCTGAGCTTTGGATGGCAGCAGGTGCCTGGGTTGGAATCATTATTGTGTTCTTCCTGGCCGCCAGGGTACGTCGCATTGCTGAGTTTACCGTGCCCGATATCCTCGAACTGAGGTATAATAAATGGGCCAGGATACTGGGAACCATTGTCATTGTCATTGCCTATACCACCATTGTGGGATACCAGTTCAGGGCAGGTGGCTTTGTGCTTGATCTCGTGGCAGGCATACCTGAGTGGCAGGGGGTCCTGCTGACAGCAGCCTTTATTATTACTTTCACTGCCCTTGCAGGTATGATGTCGATCGTGTCAGTAGACATTATCAATGGGGCAGTCATTACCATCGCCATGTTGGTAGCAGCCCCCCTGGTTTTTATCAATATTGGCGGATCAGAGCACCTCGTGGCAACCCTGGATCCGTCTCATTTTAAAATCTTCGGTGACAAAAACTTTTTCTGGGCCATGGGTATTTTTCTGCCCACTTTCTTTTTGTTGCTGGGTGAGTCCAATATGTATCAGAAGTTCTTTTCGGCAAAGAATGAAAAATCGGCCAAGACCGCAGTCCTTTGGTGGGTATCCGGTACCATTGTCGTGGAAACTGCGCTGGCATCACTGGCCATCTTTGCTTTCAGTCATTTCAACTTGCTTGACAGGGCTAATGAAATGTTTCTTGCCAGTGAAAACGCTGAACGCATCATCCTGCACACTGCACGCTACAGTACTGAAGTGGGTCTGCCCATATGGGGAGGGCTGCTGTTAATTGCAGCTTCTGTCGCCATCATCACCTCGACCGGGAACAGCTTCCTGCTCACTCCTTCAACCAACCTGACCAGGGATGTGTATCAACGGTTCATCAACAAGTCTGCTTCTCCGGAAAAAATTATTGTATTCCAAAGGATCATGGTAGTGCTTCTGGGTTTGCTGGCCTATTTGATACTAACCCAATTTCAGACCATTCTGGCCATGGCCCTGACCGCTTACACCATGGTTGGGGCAGGGCTGACCCCAGCCCTGCTGGCCGCATTCCTCTGGAAACGGGTAACAGTCAGCGGAGGTGTGGCATCCATTGCCACAGGGATGGGTGTGACCCTATTCATTACCGTTGCCAATTCAATCATGTCCAATTTTTATGGCAGCCAGCTGCTTGATGAACAATACATCATATTACCAGCTGCCACGGCATCTATTTTGGCACTGATTATTGTATCCCTGGCTACCAAACCTGATCCGGAAGCCAAATGGGGCAGGTTTTACAGCAAGGAAACTTCACTGGCAGAAGCCATGGAAAAGGTCAAAGAACAAGACTGACAAGCTTGTTCATCAGGAGATAGCATGCCTTCATATACGCATACCTTCATATATGTGTGGGTGATACAAAGCAGCTCAGGTGGTTGCAAGATTAAATCACATCGAAAACCCGATTTTTTTTAGCGTACTTTCTTTCCGGACGCTGCGATGTTATTATTACACCTCGTAAGCTTACATGCTATGTGCACCTCGATAGGGTAAACAGTGAGGTGATTGTTTTTAGTAATTATTATACTATGAATAATTCTGATTA
>SKYG01000034.1 GCA_007128045.1 Bacteroidales bacterium
TGAACTGGAACAACAACATGGCGATGCAAGTATAAAAGAGCCAGGCATCCAGGAAAAACTGCCTGTAAAAGCTTCTGACGAAGGGGGCTCCGGTAAGGGATTTATAGGGAGAGTAACAGAAGGCGTGAAGCGAATATTCAGGAAAATGTTCAGGTTTGGTTTAGCCATTTAACACAGTCATTTACCTCCCCTTCAGGCCTCCCTTCAATGTAGCCCCTGTATCCATTGGGCTCCAGCTGGAACCTTGGCCCATCCTCATCAGACCATTGATAACCATGTACCATGGGATCATATTGCTTCATTGCTTCCGGTTTGTCTGTGCACGGCCTGGCGGGTTGTCTGACACCCAGGGGGGATAACACAACATGCAGCATGGTAGCTACTGTTGCTAAATGAGTCTGTATTTTCAAATAAGTGGGAAATAATCAGATTATTTTGATTAATTCCCACTTATTGTTATTTTTGTACTGCATTTATTCTGCTTGAAATGAAACGGAAAATCCTTGAAAAGCTCATAACCTGGAAAGACAAACCCGGAAGAATGCCCCTCATCTTAAATGGAGCAAGGCAGGTAGGCAAAACGTATATCCTGAAAGAGTTTGCTGTTTCCCATTTCAGCAGGTTTGTATATATTAATTTGGAAACAGACGCTACAACCATTGCCTTTTTTGATGGTGATTTGAACCCAATGCGTCTGATACAGTACCTCGAAACGGTAACTGATATCCGGATCATACCTGGTGAAACACTCATCATATTCGATGAAATCCAATCCAGCCCGCGCGCATTGTTGTCGCTCAAAGCCTTTTGTGAAGAAGCTCCATTCTTTCATGTGGTCGCAGCAGGAAGTTTGCTGGGGGTCGCAGTTAACCGTGAAAAATATTCCTTCCCCGTTGGAAAAGTGGATGAATTGGCCATGTATCCACTCGATTTTGAGGAATTCCTTTGGGCTATGAACCGTACCTTGTTAAGCTCCGAAATCAAAAATCATTTTGAAAAGAATGAATCCATGCCGGTGGCATTACATTCCGAAGCGTTGGAGCTTTATAAAAAGTATCTTATTGTGGGGGGAATGCCTGCCTCCGTCAACGAATACCTTGAAACTGGCAGTTTTCTTACAGTCAAGGATGTCCAGGGACGTATTCTGAATGAATACATCGCCGATATGGCCAAATATGCTAATCCTGCAACTTCTGTGAAAATAAGGGCCTGCTTCAACTCAATCCCCGCCCAGCTGGCAAAGGAAAATGTGAAATTTCAGTATAAAACAGTACAAAGGGGGGGGACTGCTGCCATATTCGGCGAATCAATTGAATGGCTGATTTTTGCAGGGATAGCCATTAAGTGCCAGAAAACCAGACAAGGATTCATGCCGGTTTCAGCTTATGCTGATTTGAGCGATTTCAAATTATATATGAATGATGCGGGCATGCTCACCATGAAATCAGGAATGGCAACCCAGACCATTTTATCATCCATCGAAGAAGACAACATGTTTCTTGGGATGATTTCCGAGAACTATGTAGCTCAGGCATTCGTTTGCAACGGATTTCCACTTTTTTACTGGAAGAATGAAAATACTGCTGAACTCGATTTTGTTTTACAAATAGATGGAAAGGTTATCCCGGTTGAAGTAAAGAAGGGCAAACGCACAAAATCAACATCCTTTAATCTCTTTATGAAGCAATTTAACTGTCCATATGGAATCCGTATTTCGGGAAAGAATTTTGGCTTTGAAAACAGCATCCGGTCAGTCCCGTTATATGCATCGTGGTGCATTCACCCTGATTAATACCTATGTAAGCCCCCCCTTGTTACTAATCCGTTTCTTTTTGATTAAGTGAAATTGTATATCTGCACAAAAATCATTGTAAGCATATGCTCTCCAATGGCAAAAACCGATTTCTTCCTCATAATCAGAAATTTTTTATTTTAAGGTGAATAAATTCCGAATTATTGGAAGCTTTTCAATGTCAATTTTGCTTCACTAATTGCCATCGTTTCGACTTTGCTTTATAGCTCTAACCTGCTCATTTTAAATTGACTATTTCATCATTTTCCCATGTGAAATGAGGCCAATTGTCATTTTGATGAACAAACGCGTTCATTCGTTGCATGTTGGTTTTTATGCTTTCAGCCATTCTTTATCTGCAGCAGCAGCTTATTCCTGTTATTCTCATAAGAATAATCAACATGGTCACACCTGCCCAATATGAGCTTGAGGCCAATGTCGTCCATCGTCAGATCCTCTTTCAGTGGATTGTGAGGTGCGCCGGCACTTTCACACCTCAGGCTGAGCTTTCCTGATTTCTCTGAATAGAAAAGACTGATCAGGATATCCGAGAAGTCATTCTGCAACAGCAATACCTCTTCTGCCATGAGTTGAACAAAATCTACCATCCTTGGCGACAGGAAATGCTTCTCACAAAAAGTCTTTATTTCGCCCTGTATGCCAAACAAGTCGTAATTGGATGAATTGATAGCGATATCCAGGCTGCGGATCCGGTGTATAAAAGCCTTGGTCTTTTCTTTCAACGGACCTTCAAATATCTGACTGGGGGGGCCTTCTTCATAGATGATACCCTCATCCATATAAAACACCCTGGAGGAGATGTTCCTGGCAAACTCCATTTCATGGGTTACGATGATCATGGTCATCCCTTCCCTCGACAGTTTCCTGATTACCGCCAGCACCTCACTGACCATGGTGGGATCTAAGGCAGAGGTGGGTTCATCAAACAACAGTATTTCAGGACTCATAGCCATACACCTTGCAATGGCCACCCGTTGCTTTTGTCCGCCCGACAGTTCCTCGGGCAGGCTAAAAGCCTTCTCGGCAAGTCCAACTACTTTTAGCAATTCCATGGCCTTCTGGTTGGCCATAGCCTTTGACATGCCCAGCAACTTCCTCGGACCTATGGTCAGATTCTCCAGTACCGACAGGTGAGCATACAGGTTAAACGACTGAAATACCATCCCCATCCGTTGCCTGATCTTTGCCACATTGGTGTGCTTGTCAAGCAATGACACATCATCAATGTGTATACTTCCTCCGGTAGGTGTTTCCAACAGGTTCATACATCGTAACAAAGTACTTTTACCAGTGCCTGAAGGGCCAATCACGGATATGACTTCCCCCTTCTTGATGTCAACATTGATGTCTTTAAGGACAACCAGACTTCCAAAATGCTTCGACAAATTGCGTATTTGTATCATAGCCTCACCTCCTTCATTTTTTTCAAACGGCGTTTCTTTGGGTCAACACCAATTTCTATCTTGTCGAGAACGATGGTTAGCAACCATGCCAGACATATGTAAATCACGGCAGCCATGATGAGTGGAAAAAAGGCATCAAATGTTCTGCTCCTAATGATGTCGCTGGCTTTGGTAAGGTCCTGCACGGCAATATAGCCCACAATCGATGTCATTTTCAGCAGCGAGATAAACTCTCCTTTATACACCGGCAGCACCCTTTGCAGTGCCTGCGGCATGATGATATGTATAAATGTCTGAATCTTTGTAAAGCCGGAGGCGATGCCGGCTTCCTTCTGCCCGCTGTCGACGCCTAATATCGAGCTGCGAAACATTTCCGAGACGTATGCGGCAAAGTTGATCCCGAAGGCGATTACCGCAACCAAAACCGGGCTGATGTGCCAGGAGGCGAATATTACATAATACATGATCATCAGCAGTACCAGCACGGGGGTACCCCTGATGAGCGAAATGAACAAGGATGCAGATCTGTTGACCAACCGGGTTTTCGACATCCTCATAAAACATATGATGCCGCCCAAAACCGTCCCGAAAAGAGCTGCAAAGATTGAAATGAGGATGGTAATGTACAAGCCGTTCAAGATCAGGCGGTACCTTTCTTCTCTGATGATGTTGTTGTAGAAGCTGTCAGCAACTTTTTCAAAGAATGGTGCTGGCATGTCTTGTATGAGGTCGCGGGTATCTGTTACCAGGTCTTCTGCCCTCACCAGCACCGAAGCACCAGCATTCATGTATCCGTCGGAGAAGTCAATTTGTTGTTGCCGCTCTTCAGTAACCATCATTGATGCAGCAATCATATCGATGCGGCCCGACATCAGCGCAGGCAGCAGGCTGGCAAACGGCAGGTCGGTGAGCACCACTTCCTTGCCCAGGTATGCAGCAAAGCGGGTGGCCAGTTCAACATCAAACCCGACAAGGCCCGCCTGGACCCTGCCCGTCATCGGAAGCCCAATGTCTGCTACCACACCAACCTTCAACACGCCCGAGCTGCTGGCTGCAGAAATTGCCGGCATCACCTCAGACATTTCATCCAGCCATCGGCGCGTCATATCATCATAAGTGCCATCAGCCCTTATTTCTCTGAGGTAGTCATTAAACTGTATGCGCAAGTCACCATCCGACTTTCTAAAACCTGCACCAATATCAACAAAAAAAAGAAACTCTTCAAGAACGCCCAGCCCTGAATAATTGGCAAAGATATCCTTTAGCCTGGTCTGATCCGCAAAAACGGCATCTACCCTGCCGGCGCTCAGCGCCATAAGCATGTCTGGAACCGCGTTGAAGGTCAGAATCTCTGCCTCCGGGTAATTCCTGTTGGCATATCCATCATAGATAGATCCCATCAAAACACCGATCTTGCGATGGGCTATATCCTCAACGCTCAGGAGCTTGCCGGCATCGGTCGCTGAGCCAGCATCATCAGGGGCCCTCACCAGGGCAGCGATACCACCTTCATAATAGCTGTCCGAAAAAAGCACGCTTTTTGCACGCTCTTCGGTAATCGACATGCCGGCGCCAATCATTTCAACCCTCCCGGATATCAGGGCCGGCAGCAATGCCCCAAACTCCAGGTCAATGACATCAAGCCGCTTGTTCAGCTTTTTTGCCACACGCATGGCCAACTCTATATCAAAGCCTGTTATGTGGCGATCCTTGTTATAATATGCCATCGGCTCTGTTACGGCAGCAGTGCCAAAAGACAACACACCGGCTTCTTCGGTGCTTTCAATTGGTGGCATCGGCCCGGGCTCACCCTGGTCCGGGAACCATCTGTCAAGCATCTCACGGTAAGTACCATCAGCCTTTGCTTCCGAAACCACCTCATCAATGGCCCTTTTCAGGACTATGTTGTCAAGACGAACAGCAAAACCGTAATTGTCGGGCGTTAACAATTCCTCCAGAACCACGATCCCTTCATTTTTTGCGGCAATGTTCTTGAGCACAGGCAAATCATATATTGCTGCATCAGCCATTCCGTTTTTCACAGCCAGGGCACAGTCGGGCACCGTGTTGTAATACAACAGATTTGCGTCGGGATACCGATCCAACACAAACTGATCAGCCACCGTTCCCGTTGGCACGGCAAAGGTTTTGCCGCCTTCAAGATCTGATAAGTTTGTGTATTGATGGGCTTCCATTTTACACGCCGAAAGAAATGGTGTAATAAGGATGAGCGCACAAAAAAACCATCCCATAGGAGATTTGGGCTTTAAAAAACCAAAGTCTGGCAAGATCATTAGGGGCTTTTTCAAGCAATGGGGCATCAAGTAGTTTGTATGCATGATGTGTAAGAAATAATGGTCTGTAAATCTATGAAATTATTACACAAATCATGTCAAACAAATAGGTATTTTGCTATTATTCTGCAATAAGGTGAACCAAAGCCTTTAGCCTGCATTATTCACAAAAAGCAAACAAATACATATATTATAATGATTATCAACATTATACACGCAACTTCTTTAAAAACGCTTTTTGTTTGCTTTTTGCAAGTGCATTTACTTCAGGCCATCTGCTTTGTTGCGAAAGCCTTGAAATAGAATACGATGTCGGCGGCTTCCGACGCCTCGCATCTCTACTGACTTGGGTGGGTGCCTTTATGTCCGGGTATTTCTTTCATTTTTAGAAAATTCGAAGGGGTCATTACCGCAATATGTGAATTTTTATAATCCTTTGTATTTCGGGTAATTATTGCATCTAATCCATCAATGGTTAAAGCAGATGAATACTGAATGGAATCTTCGAAATCTGAAAAGTCATTTTTCAATGCTTGTATAATTTCTTTTTTAGTTGTCCCGATAATTTCAGTCATTTCAGACAGCATTTCCACCACGTCAAGTGCCTTTTTATGACCCAGAAATTTCCTTACGATATAGTAAATGTTATTAATACTAACGGCAGACAAGTATAAAATAATACCGCCCTGTTCATTAAGCTCAAAAAGTTCGCTGGCTGGGTTTACGTGAGGTTCTCTATCTGTAAAAAAGTCGATGACTACGTCCGAATCAATAAACAGTTTATACACCATATTTTTTGGATAATTCTTCCGTTAAAGCTTGCTTGTAGTCAACGGTTTCTTTTGTTTTTATGATCCCTCGAAGTTTTTGAACTTTAGAAGAAAGTTGTTTGGGATTAATTTTTCTTTTCTTTACGGTTATCAGCTTGAAATAATTTTCAACCATTTCAGAAAGACTTTGCCCTTTTTCTTTGGCATATACTTTAGCGGTTTCGATCACTTCTTTTTCTATTGTCAATGTCAACTTGGTGTTCATTGTCTTGTTTTTTTACAAATATACGTGTTTGTTTTGTTATTTACAACACGTGCTTTTATTGCGCCCCTCGGATCACCTGGACTCTTTCACCTCTCATATCCGGTAGAAAAGCCTGAGCCCAAAGGCAGGGAGGACATTGGGCTCGAATCCACATTATCCGAAATTCGAAATGCGATCGAGGGATTCCATATCCATGATCTCGATCTCACGCCCGTTGATCCTGATGATTTTCTCCTTCCTGAACTCAGACATCGTTCTGATCACATTCTCGGTGGTCATGCCGGTGTATTCGGCAATTTCGCGCCGCGAAACAGGAAGGTTAAACGTCTGGTTCATATATAAATCCCGGCTTAGCTTTAAAAGGAAGTAGGCCACCTTGCCATGGGTATTCCTCTTCCTGATCTCCATCGACTCCTGGATGATCTTATTGGATGTAGTTCCGAGCCTTTCCATGAGGTTAAGGCTGAAGAGCCCATTGTGTTTCACGATATGCTTGATCTGCTGAATATCAATATGACAGACCACCGAATCTTCCAGGGCCGACACTGAATAGGGCTGATGTGAAATGGTGAAGGTGCCCAGCAAACTCACAAAATCGAATGGCCCGGCAATGGTGATGATCTGATCCTTACCGTTGGCCATCGTTTTAAAGAGCTTGACCAACCCACTCTTCAGATAGGAAAAGCTCTTTACCTCATCCCCTGCATGAAAGACAAAATCGCCGCGGTGATGAAAAGTCTCCTGCTTGTTACGGCAAAAGGATTCCAGCTCATCCCCCCTGAAGCTTTCGAAGAATACTGACCTTAACTCACACTTTTCACAACCACAAGGATTATTCATATCTATACGTTCCATTCACTATGATATTTATCATAAAGTGATAATTGTCATAATGGTTCAAAGACAACAGGAGTTGAATTGGGATTACCTTTGCAACGGATTAATCTAATCAACTCCAGAGATAAAAGTACAAGAAATTTGCCAAAATGATATAAGCTTGACTATAAATCTTGATACACTGGTGCATGATTATGGGCACCAGGTACCTTCCAGACTTTTTGACTTTCAGACTTTCAGACAATTTTAAACACATGAAAAAACTACTTATCCTCGGAGGAGGCACTGCCGGAACCATGATGGCAAATAAGCTGCACCATGTCCTTGACAAGGAGGATTGGAACATCACCATCGTGGATAAACATAAGACACATATCTACCAGCCCGGTTTGCTCTTTATACCTTTTGGCATATATACCCGGGGCGATGTAGAGAAGCCCAAGGCCAATTTCTTTCCGCCACGGGTCAACGCCATCTTTTCGGAGATCGATATGATAAAGCCTGAAGAGAATAAAGTCTTATTGGCAGGTGGCAGGGTTTTGCAATACGATTATCTGATTGTGGCTACTGGAACCGATATCCGCCCCGACCAGACACCTGGACTCTCCGATTCGCTCTGGTACAAGCAGATTTTTGATTTTTACACCCTCGAAGGTGCCTTGGCACTCAGGCAGCACCTCAAAACGTGGGAGGGTGGAAACCTCGTGGTGTCCATCACCGAATTGCCCTATAAGTGTCCGGTAGCGCCACTGGAGTTTGCCTTCCTTGCTGATGCCTATTTTTCAGAAATGGGCATGCGCGATAAGGTGAAGATAACCTATGTTACACCGATGTCAGGGGCATTTACCAAACCTGTAGCTACCAAAATGCTGAATGAACTGCTCCAGGAGAAAAACATCGAAGTGGTGACCGATTTTTACATTGAGAAGGTGGACAATGAAAAACGTTGCCTTGTCTCATACGACGAAATAGAGATCCCCTTCGACCTGCTGACCATCGTGCCAATGAACATGGGCGACGAAGTGATTGCCAGAAGTGGTTTGGGCGACGACATGAACTATATAAACACCAATAAGGAGACACTGCAGTCGGTGAAGCATGACAACATTTTTGTTATTGGGGATGCCGCCAACCTGCCCACCTCCAAGGCAGGCTCTGTAGCCCATTTCGCCAGCGATGTGCTGATGGAAAACCTGATGCATGCAATCGAGGGGAGGCCCCTGACAGCGAAATTCGATGGCCATGCCAACTGTTACATCGAAACCGGATACGGCAAAGGCGCCCTGATCGACTTTAATTATGAAACAGAACCCCTGCCGGGCACCTATCCCTTGCCAGGCATAGGGCCTTTCGGACTGCTTCGCAATACCCGCATCAACCATTACGGAAAGATCATATTCAGGTGGATATACTGGCATATACTCTTGAAAGGCAAAGAGCTGCCTGTTGAATCAGAAATGACCATGGCAGGAAAACGGAGGATATCCCTCTGATGTTGACCCAAACTGTGAGCATGACAATCAGTTTGACACATAGAAGCATGATTATGGGCGCTGGGTGCCTCCCGGAGGTTTTGACCTTTAGACTTTCAGACATTTCGACATTTTGACAATTAATAAACTTATGAATGACACCAATATGTTAACCAGGATGGATGCCCTGGAGCAGAAGCTCGACCTGGTGCTCGAATACGTGAATCAGCAACGCCTTAAGTCGGAAGTGGTGGAAGACCTGGTGTCTGATGTGGCGATCATCGGGAAAGACTTTTATAACTACTCGGTGGCTGAACTCGAGAAGCATGCGGTGGAGCTTGACCCTGATGAGCTGAAACAGCTTACCATCAACCTTGTAAAGAATGTAAAGAATTTCAACGAGATTCTCGGCCTGTTGGAGAGCATGATGGACCTGAAGAAAGATGCTGGCCCCATTGTGAATGAGATGATCATCGAATTCACCAAAAATCTGCACAGCATGGAGCAGAAGGGGTATTTCGAATTCGCCAGGGAGATTGGCACCGTGATAGACAATATCATCACCAACTTCTCCGCGGAGGATATCCGGCAGCTGGCCGATAACATCGTGCTGATGCTGCAAACAGTGAAGAACCTGACCCAACCCGAAATGCTGGTGGCAGTAAACAATGCCGTGAAAGTTTACGGCAGCATGCAAACCGGCGATATCGAGCCCTATTCCTTATGGAAACTGCTGCGGGAGATGAGAAGTCCCGAAATGAAATCGGTGCTGGGCTTTATGGTGGCATTTATGAAGAATTTATCGAAACAAAATAGTAACTAACAAAAAAACCTGAAACAACATGGCACAGAAAACAATCGCCGGTATCGCCGTAGAGGTATCATCCGAAGGATACCTGGAAAACCCGGCACAATGGACCAAAGAGATCGCGCTGGAAATCGCTGGCGAGATCGGCATCGACCTCACCGACAAGCATTTTGAGGTGCTTGAATTCCTGCGCAAGGAACATGCAGCCGGAACACAGCTCACCATCCGGAAAGTTGGAAAGTCAGGTATCGTAGACATCAAAGGTCTTTACACCCTGTTTCCCGGCGGGCCACTCAAGTATTCTGCCAAGATTGCCGGAATTCCCAAACCTGTTAGTTGCGTTTAACCCAAAAACATAAAAATCATGACTATAGAAACCAAAGAAAGACCTTTGAAGAAGGTGTGTATTATATGCGCCAAAGGCACGATAGAAGATGTTTACGCAACGCTGGTGCTGGCCAATGGCGCTGTGATGGAAGGGATTGAAGCGAAGCTGTTTTTTACCTTCTTTGGCCTGGACGCCATCACCAAAAAGCAGATGAATAAGATACATACGGGCACGGTGGGCAACCCTGCCATGCGGATGCCGGGTGGTTTGCCGTTCCCATCGGTTCTGGGCATGCTGCCGGGGGTAGAAGCGGGTGTTTCGGCGATGATGAAAAGCCAGATGGACAAGCTCGATATCCCGCCTGTGGATGAGTTTCTGGAGATGATTACTGCCGGTGGAGGCGAAGTGTATGCCTGCAAACTGGCCATGGACATGTTTAAACTGGAGGAAAAAGACCTCTGGGATGGCTGCAGCGGAGTCCTTACGGTGGGCGATTTCTATGCCATGTGTGGTGGCGAAGGCACCCAGATCATCTTTACGTAAACCAATGTAAGGCCTTTAATCGGTCACCTCCAAGACCATATCCGTTAAACGGTAATATTTGTTGAATGCCCTATCCAAATAAGTGATGCGCCTAACATTCAGATTGCGTAACTTTATGCACCACTTTCTCAGTAGATAATAATTTGCATAAAACATACTATCATGGCGGAAAAAACAACGGAAAACCTGCGGGTACTGATGATTGATGCATCCAATGGATTTTATCGCATAAACAAGTATCCTGTAGGAGCGTTCTATGGTCCTGTCGACCTGGGCATTCACCTTGCCTATAAACACAACAGCCTGAATGTTGGCGCCGGACTGCTCGCCGGTTCGGTTTTTCCTGGATCAAACAGGTTGATTTTTACGGGTATCTCACCCTCCTGGCATGGGTTCTTTATTTCTTCCATGGGTGGTGCAGCCCTGGTATTCGACAACCTGGGCATTAACATGTTCTCCATAATAGGAAAGGCCAATACGCCATCTATTCTCTATCTCAACCGGAACCACGGGGAAGAAGTTGAGGTGGAGCTGCATCCGGTGAATCCCGAGAGCGTATGGCAGACAGGCAGGGGAGGGGTTTATGGGGTGATGCAATATGCCCTGGATCGCTTCTCGTCACGCTACGAGAAAGAACCCAGGGTGCTGGCGGTGGGGCCGGCTGCATTGCATACCGACAGCGGAGCTATTGCATCAGCACCTGTTAAGAAAGGAGAACTGACCGCCGTGGATTGCTGGGCCGGACGGGGAGGCTTCGGTACCAAACTCTTGCAGCAGCATGGCATTGTGGGCATCATTTACGGGGGAACATGGGTAGATGACGATTTCAGAGACCGCATGGTGGCCGACCAATGGTTTCACGACAGGTATGAAAAAAAGATGGCAGCCAAAGACTTTGAGGTTACTACCAAATACAGGTACGATCCGGATTTTAACACCGGAGGAACCTTCGGGGTCAACTTCGCTACGATGAATGAACGGATCATTGCTTTCAATTACCGGACTCTCTATATGACAAAAGAGGAGCGCCTAAACCTGCATAAGCGGTTTGTGGTGGATCATTACCTCAAGCAGTTTAATGAGGAAACCATCGAAACGAAACAGCAAAAAAACTGTGGAGAGCCCTGTGTGGCTGTTTGCAAAAAAATGCACCATCATTTTAAGAAAGACTACGAACCCTATCAGACAATGGGACCCTTGTGTGGGGTGTTCGATCAGCGCGCCGCCGAGCTGCTGAACGGCAAAGCAGATGCTTACGGTTTCGACGCGATATCGGTGGGTGGGGTGCTGGCGTGGCTCATGGATTGCATGGCAGATGACCTGATCAAGCCACAGGAACTGGGAGTAGAGCAGAAACCGAAATTTTCGCTGGAGAATTTCGATGTGGTAAAAGACTCCATGCACAATGCCAAAATCGGAGCAGCCCTGCTTGACGAAATGGTTAAGGAGGATGGCAAAATTGACCTTTCGCTTGGTGCCCGCAAGTTGGCCCGTCACTTGTCGCGCGAAAAAGGGGTCGGGGTCATTGATCGCTTCGTGCATATCGGCTTTGCCCGGCAGGGATGGATGGTGCCCAACCAGTACTGGACACCCGGCGTACTTTCACCCATGGCCATCATGGGAAAATATTATATGGTATACGGTAAGGATTTTGTCCCGCCACGCGAACTGGGAAGGCAAAATGCGCAGCGCATGATCAAGGAACTGATGATAGACAACCTTGGGTTCTGCCGTTTCCATCGTGCCTGGGCTGAAGACATCCTGCCGGATGTGATGGAGAAACTTTACGGCCAGCGGGATGATTTTCTGCAAAAGCTTAAGCTTACAGCAACCCGGATCAATAGCCGGAATGTCTCAATTTTCTGGGAATCGGAGCGGAATGTTGACTTCGTGTATTATTTCCTGAAGAAAAAAGCGGATGAAGATGGTGTGGATGATGAGGAGTTAAATACGTGGATCAAGGCATTTGAAAAAGATAAGTTTGAAGCAGGATTGCAATTCTGGTTTGAAATTCACAAGGGAATTCACGAGAGCCTCAGGGAGTTTCATTGATTTGAATCCTGATTTCATCACGCCTCACCACCATGAGCTCCAGTGCAAAGAGCGCTTGCGCAACAGGGTATTTCATCTTCGTTGCATGAAAATGTCAAAAATGATAACCTGATAATAAGATTATCTTCATAACTGCATTTTTATAGATTTAATTTGAAAAGCTTAACCGTTTTGCATTTTAAAAGTGAACTACATATTTTCATGACAAAAATTGAAATGTTTATTAATTCATGTTTCAATTTTTTGACCACTGCAAACAATATCATAAACCAGCAGCAGAAGAAAACAATAAAATTGGGAAAGAATATTACAATGATTTAAATCCAGTTTTAAGGAA
>SKYG01000285.1 GCA_007128045.1 Bacteroidales bacterium
CTAAATATTTTGCCAGTGTTAGTGTTCCGATAAAACTTAAAATTATCCAGGCGATCCCGATGTCAAGAATAAACATACGCCCTGTCTTTATCGCGATAATCGCTGTGATCCCCACAACAAGAATGCCCATGATATCTATCCCTACCATACGATCGGCAATTGTCGGCCCTTTTATCACCCTATACAGGCAGATAAAACACATCAAAACCAACATATACAGAAAAACATCATACATGGGGTTCATTCGAATATCCTCCTTATATATTTTTCAAACCTTCCGCAAATCTTGCGGGTATATTTTTCAGGATCTGTGCTGCTGACATAGATCCAATGAATAAAAATACTGTCATCAATGATGTCTACAGTAATTGTTCCTGGTGTCATCGTGATAGAGTTGGCAAGCATCGTTCTTGCCATATCTGTCTTCACATTCAGTTTAACCTTGACAATACCGGGTTTTATAGGCAATGCCGGATTCAGAACCCGGTATGCTACGTCAAAATTTGCTTTGACACATTCCCATAAAAATACAAACAGATATAGTACAGCCCACAGATAGCGCTTTGGTTGAAGTAATTTACTGAAGCCTGTCATAAAAAAGTTACCAAGCAGACCTGCTGAAACTGCGGCAAAGAAGCCCCCTGCGATTAGGGTTGCCGCGCTGATGCTGAATGAAAACAACAACCAGGCCAGAAACAATACGACGAATAAGACAAGGTACTTCATGGCAATAATCCTAATATTGGTTGTGAATAATCCAAAGTATGGATGAGGGTATTGACAGCCGGTGAAAGAAAAATATCCCGAAAAAATGGAATGATCAATAAGCTTAAACCCAGGCAAAGAACTGCCAGGATGACCATTGGCAAACCCATCCCAAAGGGTGCTTCTCCAAACATCTTCTTATTCTTAAATCTCGAAAATCCGATAAAAGCATACCGGTGTACCTTCAGGAATGAGGCCAGTGTAATGATGCTTACTACCACAGCAAGAATGGCCATCAGATAGAATCCTCCCTGTACGGCCGCAATGATAATAAGCAGCTTACTGAAAAACCCATTAAAAGGGGGTATCCCGCTAATGGCCATCGAAGCACTGAAGTATGTGGCTGAGGTCAGCGGCATATTGTTTGACAATCCACCCATTTCACGCAACATCCGGGTGCCCGTCTTATATTCCACCGCACCTGCATTCAAAAACAGCAACCCTTTAAACACTGCATGGTTGACCATATGATACAACCCTCCGGCAATGGCAAGGACAGCCACGTCCCGGCTTCCACCAACGGAAAGAATGACCATCCCCATTCCGACACCAAGTACCACATAGCCCATCTGACTGATGCTATGATACGCCAGCAAACGTTTAAAATCCCACTGTCCCACTGCCAACAATACCCCACCTACCATTGATACGGCTCCTATGACTGTGATCAGCATGGATATCTCATAGCTTAATGTGAACATATTAAAAAACAAACGCATGATGGCATACACGCCTACTGCTTTAATCAGCACACCCGACAACATGGCTGAGATCGGAGAAGGGGCGGATGAATGAGCATCCGGGAGCCAGGCATGAAAAGGGATCATGGCAGCCTTCAGGCCAAACCCGGCAATCAGCAAAACCTGTACAAAAGAGATTAGCTTGTTGTCACCATTCTCCTTTAACACGATGGCAATATCAGCAATATTCAAGGTGCCAGTGTTCCAATAAATCAGGGCAATGCCCAACAATATTACGAGGGATGCAACGCCACCAAGAACCTGGTACTTAAATGAGGCTTCCAGCTCTTCCCTTTCGATCCCAAACGCCACAAGTGCATAACTGGAGATAACAGCTATCTCCAGAAATATAAACATATTAAAGAGGTCGCCTGTGAGAACTACCCCATTCATGCCGGCCACCATCAGGCAAAACAACGCATAGTAATACTTCTCTCCTGTAAACTTCCTGATATATGAAACAGAGTAAAATGAAGCAAGAAACCCCATCAGGTTTATGATCGCGACCATCAGCACACTCAGGCCATCGACCACAAAATGGATTCCTACCGGTATCCCATTATATAGTTCCCAGCCCCCAATATGATATACAAGCACATCTGTTTCACGGAAGAAGAACATGAAGCCAAGACATGTCAGAATAAGCATGAACAGAGGTGTAAGAATTCCACCAATCCTTTTAAACATCCCGCTGAATATGGCAATGAGAAATGCTCCTGACAAAGGCAATATAACCAATAATGGAATCCACGCTGTCATCATCACTACCCTTTTAAGTTTTTAATTTCTCTGATGTCGAAGGTTCCGTGTTTCTTGTAAACCCTGATGGCAATTGCCAGCAGCATAGCTGTTGTAGCCAGTCCTATCACGATTACTGTAAGCACCATGGCCTGTGGCAGGGGATCTACAAATTTCGAAGCCATAGTTTCCCTTACCACGATTGGAGCCACTCCTTCATCAACATATCCGATCAGTATTAACAGCAGGTTCAGGCTGTACTCCATAATACATATGCCAAGTACGATCTTGATCACATTTCTCCGGGTGATTACCCCATAAAGGCCAACCAAAAACAGTATAAAACATAGTATATACAGAATCATTTCTCTTCCTCCTTAAAAATGACAAATGCAAGAAATACGGTAAACAAAGCTGCAGCAACCTCTATCCCGATCAGTATATTCAGAAAAGGGATGACCCCCGCACTGAATAATTCACCCATTGTCCCAGCCTCCAGAAAGTTTTTAAAGAACACGTTTGCGCCAAATAACATGCCTGCAACACCCATAAGCAGAAATAATAATATAGCGAGGTTTTCAAGGGTCGATGAACCCTCCTCTGTTTTACGAAGGTGTTTTACATCATCGCCAAAAGCCAGCACCAGCAAAATAAAAGCACCAGCCATCACAGTACCTCCTGCAAAACCACCTCCGGGAGTCAGGTGACCATGTGATACGAGATATATTCCAAAAATGAATATTACTCCGCAAATGAGGCGTGTTGTCGTTTTTACGATATTGGTCATTCCCCTTGTCATCATTACCTCCTTCCTTTTAAGCGCAAGACGGTTAAAATACCTATAACTGCGGTAATCAGAATGGTTGCCTCTCCCAGTGTATCATAGGCCCGGAAGTCGAACAGCACCCCGGCCACCAGGTTGGCACTGCCGGTTATGGCTGCTCCTACCTCCATATAAGCAGCGGACATGCGCACCTGATGAACACCAAACGGGTCAAGCAAAACAGTGGCATCCATAAAAAAATACAGCAATGCGATCATGAAAACGGCTCCTGTAACAATGTAAGCTGCCGTACGCATATTTATATACCTTACTCCTTTAATGTGTATGGTAGACCTTTCTGTGACATCCTCCCTGGTACTGATCCGTATCACAGAGATCATGATGATTAGCGTAATGATCTCCACCAATATTTGCGCGATGGCCAGATCAGGTGCCTGGAGAAGCAAAAAACAGATCACCAGCCCAAAACCGGTAATGCCATATGAGATAACCGCCGATAACAGATCGCGCGAATGTAGGGTGTAGATAGAACCCGCAATCATCAGCACAATTATGATAGCAATAAGTACCTCCATGTTTCCACCTTTTTACATGACTATGAGTAACATGATCAACAAGCCCGCGATGATCCATATCATATATACAGGCAGTATGCCCTGATGCAGCCAGCTCAATCCTTTGCTCACTCCCAGTACTGCACCACGGGCTACTTCGTATATATCGAAATACTTTTTCTCAGCCGCCTTATACATAAACCGTAAAAAGGGAGTTTCTGAGATGGTCTTGTAAAACTCTGCCACCGGAAAACCGGCCCTGTGGTCAGCCTGCTCTCCCAGCATAAAAGGTTTGTCTATACGAACCTTCTTGCCAACAAACAACACGTAAATCAACAGCCCCAATATAATTGACAGTGCAACCATCAATGAAACGGTTGCTGACTCCCAAACCCCGGTATAGCTAAACTCCCCGGATACGCTTACGATGATCTTTGGGATCACCCATTCAGCAGCAAAAACACCAAATACGATACAAAGTGCGGCCAGCAATATCTGTGGTGCACAAAGCAAGAACCTGTTATCTTTGATGGTCAGATAAACATCCTTTAGATGGCCCAGAAATATTCCCGACAGAAATTTTACAAAACTGGCCAATGTCAGTGCCGACCCAAACATGGCCAGCACCAGCCATACGATCCATAGCTGATTGGCCACACCTTCTCCTTTTCCAAACTCAATAATTCCCTGGTATATCAGCCACTTAGAGGCAAACCCATTCAGGGGAGGGATGCCAGCTATGGCCAATGAGAAAACGACAGCTGCGAAAAATGTAACGGGCATCACCTTGGATAAGCCTCCCAGATCCTCAATCATATTACGGCCTGTATGCCTTTCCACCCGGCCAGCAACCAGGAACAATCCACTTTTGTAGATGGCATTGTTGAGCATATGAAACAACCCGCCAGCTATTCCCAGGGGTGTTCCCAGGGCAAAACCAGTGACCATATATCCGACCTGGGAAACAGCATGGTATCCAAGCAAGCGCTTGTAGTTATGTTGCACCAGCGCCATCATGACCCCTATGATGATGGTAGACACACCCACGATAAGCATCACAAGGGTGATCCATTCATTCAGAATAAACATCTGGTTAAACAACCTGGCGATGAAATATATGCCCAGCAGTTTGTCGAGCGAAGCTGGCATGAATGCAGAAGAGCTGGCCGGTGCATAACTCGCATAATCAGGCACCCAGCTATGGAATGGGAACGCACCTGCTTTGGTGAATGCGCCAATCACCAGACAAATAAATGCTGCAACCGGCAGGGCATTACCTGTTGTTATGCTCATGGAAGACATAGACAAAGGATATCCCAGATGCCATATCAGGGCCACCCCAAGTATCATGATCCCATCAGAAGCACCGATCAGTATAAATGTTTTTTTTGCTGCAGAGGCACTGAGGCTGTTATGACCCCTGACAAGCTTGTACAAGGTAAGACCAAGTATGCCCCAGAAAAAGATGAACAGCAACACATGATCGGCCATTACGGCACCATTTGAGAATCCCGCTGTAATCATAAACCATGAAAAATAATGCTTTGGCCGGGTGCGGGAAAACAAATAACCCAGTGAATACACACAAATAACGAACGTAAACAAACCAACAAACAACACGATCAGCCTGCCAAGACCATCGGAGTTCATCATCATGAAGCTTTCTGCCTGCGCTATCACTGCTTGCAGTGCTGATGTCGCAGGAATCAGTTCCTTACCCACACAAATATTGATCATCTCTGATGACCGGCCGAACAGCAGCACAGAAAACACCAGGTTTATCAAGGCCGCCAGGCAAGCCAGTATCCCTTTGGTATAAAAATACTGCCTGGGGATCAGAAATAGAACCATCCCGGCCAGTACCGGCAAGATAATTACCATATGAAGCACATTCTGCGTTGACATAATACATCCTTTATGTTGACCTCTAACCTTCGACCTTCGACTAAGCCATGCCTTGTCTCTACTCCTTTGACCTTCGGCCTTCGACCTTCGACCTTCGGCCTTCGACCTTCGACCTTTGACCTTCGACTTTCGACTTTCGACCTTGTATCAACCTGGTTTGTTCTTGCGACATGCGGATCAGACCGGTTCCATCCAGTATCTTGTTTCTTGTGCGTGCGTCGTATACTGAGGCCATGCGCTCGGTACAACAATAGCATGGGTCAACAGCTGCCAAAGCAAGGGTGGCATCTGTGATAGTCTGTCCTACACATGACTTTTTAAACGTGGCCACATTTACATAGCTGGGGGCCCGAATCTTATGCCTTACAGGCGCGTTAGACCCATCAGATTTAACATAGTGAAACACCTCGCCACGGGGAGCCTCTGCACGCCCCGACCCATCACCTTCCGGGATGTTCTTAACCTTTACCTCAATGTCGCCGGGCTTTTCTTTACGCATCTTTTCGATGCACTGTTCAATAATGCTTATCGACTCAAAGATCTCCAGAAAACGCACCACTGCCTTGGCAAAGATATCACCCTCCGCAGCCACGATAACTTTCCAGTTTACCAAGGGGTAGGCCGCATAGGGATCATCACGTCTGATGTCAATGTCGACCCCCGAAGCACGTGCTGTTGGTCCTACTGCACAAAAATCAATGATGTCTTGCCTGGTCAATATGCCTTTCCCCTTTGTACGCATATGGATGACCGGATCATCGATAACCGCATTCATCAGCATCTCGGCCTTGGGTTTCAACCCATCCAGTATGGTCAGGATGGTAGAGAAGTCTTTTTCTTCGATATCCCGTCTTACGCCGCCAATCTTGAACATCGCGTAACTGTTGCGATTACCGGTGATGATCTCAAACAGGTCGAGCACAGGCTCCCGGTACTTCCAGGCCCACATAAAAACGGTGTTGTAACCAATAAAATGACCTGCCAGCCCTACCCATAGTAAATGGCTGTGTATACGCTCCAGCTCTCCAACTATCGACCTGATGTATTTTGCCCTGTCCGGAACAGTTACATGGGCAATTTCCTCCATGGCGTTTGCATAGGCAAAAGGGTGTGACGTAGAACAAATCCCGCATATACGTTCAACCACAAAAAATACCTGCTCAAAGGTTTTTGACTCATTGATCTTCTCAATACCCCGGTGGTTATAGCCTGTCTCCCATTCAATGTCAGTGACAATCTCCCCGTCGCAATACAACTTAAACAACTCAGGTTCTTCCTGAAGCGGATGATATGGCCCAACTGGTATGATCGTTTTTTCCGGCATGTGATGTATATGGTTATAATATCAAATAACTCAATGTTGTCTCAAGGTTTCTTCGCCTGCCGTGATTCAAGTTTATAGGGATGAACGCCTTCCTTCCAGTTTTCACCTGACAGCAAGCTTTTCATATTGGGATGGTTCAGGAATGTAATGCCCAGTAGTTCATGCATCTCCCGCTCTATCCAATCGGCTGCCACAAAAAGAGATGTCAACGATTCAATCTCAGGTTTGTTTTTTGGAATGTTGATCCGTAAATTGGTAATCAGTCCTGTTTGATCATTGCTAAAATGATATACAATCTCATACGTCTTGTCGTTGTCTCTTCCTGTAGCAATGATAAACCTGAAGTTCAGTTCTTTATACAGAAACGTGGCAGCCTTGAAAAAAACATCCTTATTCAGGTCAAACAACACCCTGTTCTTATACCTGATATACGTCCGTATAACATTCAGTTTGTATTTAAACTTCATCAACTCTATAAACTCATTGGTTTCCATCATATATACGACCTGATTATTTATTCAACAATTTTACGATTCCAGCCAGAAAGGCCTCAGGTTTGGGTGGACAGCCCGGTATGTACAGATCAACAGGTATTATACTGTCGACAGGCCCTGCAAATGTATTTCCTTCGGCAAAAATGCCTCCCGTGCAACCACAGGCCCCTACTGCAATCACCAGTAAAGGTTTGGGAGCCTGCTCATAAATTGTCAACAGCCTGGACCTGCACTTCTGGTTGATGGAGCCGGAAACGACCAACACATCGGCATGCCTGACACTTCCAACCAAAACCATCCCAAATCGCTCTACATCATAACGCGGGGTCAGACAGTCAAGCAACTCAATATCACAATTGTTGCATGAAGCCCCGGCAAAATGAAAGAGCCACAAAGATTTTTTAAAACAATAATCCGTCAGTCCCACAGCATATATATTGTTAAATAACAAGTTTACAGTCCGGCATAGGCCAGTAAAATCGCAACAACAGCAATCAGGTTCATCCAAATAAAAAAGAACCTCAACGACTGTCCGACAGTAAGCCTGGGGTTGGTGTTGCGCACCAGGGTGATCAGCAAGACCAGGCCTATAAGTTTCAGAAGCGACCATAAAATATGGATGCCGTCGAGCCGAAATCCGCCAAGCAAAACAACTATAACGAAAGAAGGCAGGACAAGCATCATGATATATTTGGCAAGTTTCGCCAAAGCAAGGGTCAGTCCTGAGAATTCGAGAAATATCCCACCCGCGATTTCTGTTTCGGCATCTGCCAGGTCAAAAGGTACGAATGCCAGCTTTGCCTGAACACACATCATGAGCGGTATAAACAACAAAACTCCGGACAGGCTTCCGATAAATGCGCCTTCCTGCTGTTGCAGCAGGATGATGTCATGAATGCTTACCGTATTGCCTGCTTTAAGAATGATTGCAGCCAGCACCAGAAGCATGCTGAATTCATATCCGATCAGCAGTTTAATTTCACGTGATGCACCAAGGTTTGACAATGGATTGCCACTGGCTAAGGCTCCGATAATATAGGAAATGGTAGGTACCATCATCAGGTAAAAAATGACGATAAGATCACCCTGAAAGCCATTGCCGATGCCAAACACAGGAATAAATATCAACACACATGATAAACATGCGCCTGTTACGGCAAACACAGGAGCCATTAAAAACAGCGACTTTGCCGCCTCAGAAGAAACGATGGTTTCCTTTGCCAGCAACTTCACGAAGTCATAGAAGGGTTGCAGCATGGGAGGGCCAACCCGGAATTGTAACCTGGCTGTAAGCTTCCTGTCGAACCAGGAAAGAAATCCCCCTGCTACAGAAGCAAATAAAAGACCCGGAAAGATAAAAAAGTAGAAGACTTGTGCCATAACTATTCAGATTCTTTTATGTTCTCCCACGCATATTCCCTGACAAGGACATGTTCATTCAACGCATAAATGTATTTGCCCTCATCAGGCTCCTGATCGGTAAATGAAATAGCTTCCTTATGACAGGTGTCGATACATCTCAGACTTGCTGTTGACTCATCATAATGGCAATAATCACAGATGGATTTACGCACGTCAAACAGATGGTTCATCAAGGTGCCGAACGGACAAGCCGTAACACACGATTTACAGGCAACACACAGATTAGCAGCCCGTTCAACAACACCTTCGCGGTTACGCTCCAGTGCCTCTGCTGGACACACCTCTATGCACGGAGCATCTTCACATCGTCTGCACGTAAATTGAAAAGCAGCCAGCTCAAGCAGACCATTCATCCCATTGTTATCAGGATGAAACGGGTACGCACACTCAACAGAGCAAGCTTCACACTCCCGGCACCTCATTAAATCGATCAGAATCTTTTTACTCATTGTGTTGTTACAATAATCTATTGGTGATTGACCTAACCTGTTTTATTCATGCAGGCTAAGCTGTATCACCAGATATGTGGCTGATCCTTTATCTCATCATAGGTAAATACCGGCCCGTCGCGACACACGAAATAACCACCCAACATGCAGTGTCCACATTTCCCGAGGCCGCACGACATATTTTTCTCCATCGACAGGTAAATCAGGTGGTCAGGAAACCCCTTTTCAAGCAGTTTCATGGTGCCGTACTTCATCATTACCGGCGGACCGCATACCACAGCCACTGCATTCGGCAGGTCTATGTCTATATGGTCGAGCAATACCGTGGCCACACCTACATGTTCATCCCAATATCTGTCAGCAAAATCGACAGTACGCAACGTGCTGAAATTATCTATCTGGTTCAGCTGGCTAAACAAAGGTTTGTAAATACAATCCTGTGGTGTTTTCGAGCCATAGCACAGGGTAACCTTTCTAAGCTTGTCTTTGATGTCTATCAAAGCGTAAAGCAAGGAACGAATGGGTGCCAGGCCGCAACCACCGCTTAATATGATGACCTCTTTATCAATGAATTTCTCCAGCGGGTATCCTCTCCCATAAGGCCCCCTGACACCCAGCACAGCGCCAGGCTCAAGTTTATGCATCAGTTCAGTTACATAACCCGCCTTCATGATGGTTACATCAAAGCGTTCTTTGATCAGGGGAGACGATGATGGGGTAAATGGAGCCTCACCAATGCCGTCGAGGGTCAGTTCTATGAATTCGCCTGTTTTGAAACTGAACGCTCGCTCTGGCACAAGCACAAAAGTCTTGATCAGCGGTGATTCGTCAATGACCTTCTCAACAACTGCCTTCATGGGCCTATATATGTTCCCGTTAACAGCCATTTGGTAATTCATTTTGTCAGTTCCACCAACAATTCATTTTTATCTATTTTTCCGATGCATGCATCTATACACCGGCCACAACCCGTGCACGCCATGGCCTCATATTTTTCAGGCCTGTACAGGTACTTACACAAATACCTGTTTTTGAACCTGTTATCAAGCCTTTTCAATGGATCTTCCCCGCCGGCAGTACGTTCAAAACCTGGATATTGGCAGGCATCCAGCTGACGTACCTTCTCGAATCCGGGCCGGTCTATTAAAAGAAAACACGTACACGTCGGACATATAGTAGCACAAGCCCCACAAGAGACACATGTGCGTGAGTACGAGTGCCAGACCGATGCCTCTGAATTGACTACAGCATCTGTGCTCTCCTGGTAATTGGGAAGCCGCTTGTTACGCTTCTCCAGCTCCCTTTTCTGCTGCTGCCTCACATGCTGTATTTCAAGCGGTACCTCATCCATACTTTCAAATGAAACGGAATCCAGAATTCCAGACAACAGATGCGCCCCTTTTTCAGAATGCGACGAAAGCCATACATGACCGTTCAGCACATGAACCGACAGGTCATGGTGCTTCTCCGGATAAGGGTTCAGGCCATAACTGGTACAATGACAATGTGTGTCTGTCAAATGGCAGTCAGCACCAACCAGAATCGTATGTTTCCGTCTACTGGCATAGTAAGTATCAGGGTAATCCTCATCAAGGAAAAACTTGTCAAGAAGATCAAGTGCTGCCAGATCGCATCCTGGTATTCCCATGATTATCGTCGGATGGATTCCTGCCGTGTCGGCAACCACATTCTCTTTTATGGGAATAAAAAATGTCTTTAAGGGTATAACAGGTTTCGGATGGTTATACACAATATCCGGAATATGCGCTTCACCAATGCACTCATAATCCGTAGCTTTTACTCCCTTTAATGGGGCAAAAACCCGGTAAGTGTTCAGAATGCCAGCTAAAGCACCATCCCAGACTTCTTTGTCAAGCTTGTAATACCCTGCCATACAAACGTTTTATTAGACACCATGACAAAACGAATGTTGGTTCAATAATAAAAACTTGTGATCATGTGAACAATGACAGGGATCAGGAAAAAACATGACTTTTATCATGCTCAGAAAGCCTTTCCAATCTTATGTAAAGCCTTCTTGTCCAGAAGCTTAATCTTCCTTCCACGTATCTCGATCAGCGAGTCGTGTTTAAACTCCGAAAGCAGCCGGATCACCGTTTCAGTAGCTGTTCCGACAAGATTGGCCAGATCCTCTCTGGAAAGACAAATAATCGTACCGTCTGTACTGTGTTCTGATTTGAATATGTTTTCGAGGCTGAGTAATGTCTCCGCCAATCGTTCGCGCACAGATTTTTGGGCCATCGAGGTGATCTTACTTTCGGCACCATCAAGCAAAAGGCTCAGTGTGATCATGATCCGCTGCGACAGGTCGGGATACTTAATGGTTAACTGAAAAAATTTACGCTTAGAAATAAAACAACATACAGAGTCATCAAGTGCCGTGGCAGAGGCTGAATGTGGACGGCCGGAAATTACGGAGCGCAAACCAAGAAGCTCGCCCGGCATGACAACCCTGATTATCTGCTCCTTACCTTCAGGGCCAAGCTTGTACACCTTGATAGTGCCTGAATGGATGCAATAAATGCCCAATGCACCTTTCCCCTCATAAAATATGATCTGGCCCTTCTTATAAAAGTAACACGTCTTTTTTATGCTCAGATCCAGCATATCACTCTCATCAACGCCCTTAAACATGGACTTTCTGTGAATGGGACATTCATCGCATGTGACATTTACGATAGGCATAGCAGCATGAAATAGGAGCGGCACCAACTTCCAGCACCCAATTATGTTGCAATTTATGAATATTTCGCTAAATACGAAGATTTTATGACATATATCCTGCATTATCCAAGCCATCTGCTACGTGTAAAAGCCCTGAAACAGATACTATGCCTGCACCTGGCATCTGATCTGGATTTAAAACATGAATAATACGGGGTAATTGTTAGCGGAAATATATGATATATATCATGATTTTCTTTTGAACCTTGCCGTACATTTGAATGATCAACCACATAATGTCTGTAAAAACAACATATAACAAGCCTGACATCTTTAAGGAGCATTGCATGGATGCAGATGCAACGCAGGCCTTGATCATACATATCAGCGGTCTCGTACAAGGAGTAGGCTTCAGGCCATTTGTTTATCGCACAGCTTCAAGAAACTGCATTGAAGGCTGGGTGAAAAACACTACAGACGGTGTGCATATTAAAGCCGTCGGAACACCACATCACCTTTCCGGGTTTATCAAAGACATTACCCAAAACCCACCCGTTGTAGCCAACATCTCCGACATACAGATAATACCCTCCCGAAAGAATGGGGAACGCGGGTTTCATATTATAAGCAGCGCCGATTCACCGGAGAAAGTCACAGAGGTATCTCCCGACATAGCAGTATGCCCTGACTGTCTGTTAGATATGGAGCGACAGCCACACCGGAAAAGCTTCCTTCTTGTCAACTGCACCAATTGTGGCCCCCGCTTCAGCATTATCAAAGATATACCTTACGACCGGCAACAAACCTCTATGGCGGGCTTCACCATGTGTAGCCAATGTTCGGCAGAATTTAACGATATCCTTGACAGGCGGTTTCATGCGCAGCCAATCTGCTGCAATGACTGCGGGCCAGAATACACTTTGTTCTCTTCCGCCGGCATCCCTGAGGCACATAACAACATTGCTAAAGAAACTGCAAAGCGCATCGATGGTGGTCACATCATCGCCGTCAAGGGA
>SKYG01000183.1 GCA_007128045.1 Bacteroidales bacterium
AGCGCTGAGAGTTGAGCGCTGAGCTGTCAGCCAGCATTGAGCGCTGATCAACCTGGAAACCTGGAAACCATACACAAGGCGACCACAAGGGTCGCCCCTACGAAACCCACAACCCACAACCCCTTGCGGACAGGTCAAGCCCCTGTCCATACAGCGTTCCGCGCCCTGCGGTTAGAATCCCTCTGCGTCCTCGGCGAATCAATCCGCGTCCTCGGCGGTTAATCCTTCTCTGCGTTCCTCGGCGAATCACTCCGCGTCCTGCGGTTAATCCTTCTCTGCGTTCCTCGGCGAATCACTCCGCGTCCTGCGGTTAATCCTTCTCTGCGTTCCTCGGCGGTTAAAGAACCACCATTCACAGACTGATATCCAGTCCTACACGAAAGAAGGGATTGTCGAAATACACCTGACTGTTCTCATTAAAGTTGTACAGTAGCAAGATGTTGAGTCTTGCCCTGGGCGATAACGAGAACCCGTAGCCGGGCCCCAGCAGAAAGTTTGTTTCTGATAGTCGCCGTCGTCCGTCATCAAGGTGATCTGCCCGTGACACCACGCTAAGCCATTCGTTTTCAGCATGAATAAATGCCTTGTCGATGACCCTGAACCTGGCAAACAGGCTTCCACCATAGGTATGTGACGTCATAGACTGTTCCCAATACCGGTCATTGGCATACATGTAGGTGCCTCCAATTCCGGCAGATAAGCGGTTAGTAATACGGTAGCCGGCAAGCGTGTTAACACTTACCGCGGTATATGTTCCAAACTGTAACCCAACAAAGCCTCCCACAAATATTCTTTCCTTTGTTGACATTTCTCTGACATCAGGTTCTTCATCTGTTGCACCAAACTGTGGAAACGCTAGCATAGGCAGCACCAACATTACACAAAAAATTACAATCTTATTCATAACTGTTCAAATGGACTAAAACAAAATTTATGTTCACACTTTTTTCACCATTATGATATCTTCATCATTGCGCCGGAATGCTATTGATCAGAGCCTTCTTCATGGCCTTTGCTTTCAGCAGGCATTCTTCGTATTCTTTATCTGGGTCGGAGCCTGCAGTAATAGCACTTCCTGCCATATAGCCCAGGTATTTATCCAATTCATTATACAATATACTTCGTATTACTACATTAAAGTCAAAATCTTTCTCGGGGGTAAAATAACCCACTGCTCCGGAATACAGTCCTCTTTTTGTGTCTTCAACCTCTTCGATCAACTGCATAGCCCTGACCTTAGGAGCACCTGTCATCGATCCCATTGGAAAAGCATGCCGGATGGCCTCCACCGGGTGACATACAGGATCCAGCTCAGATACTACCGTTGAGATCATATGGTGCACTTGCTCAAAAGGGTATATCCGACACAATTCCTCCACAAAAACACTGCCATCTTTTGCAGTTCTTGACAAATCATTGCGCACCAGATCGACAATCATAATATTTTCGCTACGTTCTTTGGGGTCGTTAAACAGCATTGACTTGAGTTGCTCATCATCGTAAGGAGTTTTTCCACGGGCGATAGTACCTTTTATGGGTTGAGATATCAGACGGGCACCTTGTTTCTTCAAAAAACGTTCCGGGCTGGCACATATTAATGACCGGCCGTCCAGTTGGTATAAGCATGAAAATGGGGTTGGTGACATATCGATCAGCCGGTGATACACAGCTACCGGATCTATATCAGCATCCCTGGCATAAAATTCAACACAATAGTTGGCTTCATAGATATCGCCTTTCTGTATGTGGTCTTTAATGGTTAACACCTTTTTTAGATAATCCTCTTTGGACACCCTGGGTCTGATTGCAGGAACCATGTTTTGTGGATGTACACATGCATCTGTTAACCCGGCATAGAATTCCCGATTTTTTATGTGCTGCCTGACAGACCTGAAAACAGTCTGCGGATCGGAAAGATCCTCGAATCCTGGCAGACATCCAATGGTTAGTCTGCCGGCTTCCGGAAAGATCACAACAATTGGTTGGAAGAAATGCATTCCAGGCATTTTGATACCATCATAGTTGTTTGACGCCAGATGTTCTATCTGGTTTTTCAGGTCATAGGTAAGGAATCCAAACAGCCAGTCGTTATGTGTATCGACAAACGATCTCAGCAGGGTAAAGGCGTCTCTACCATCATCCAGGCAATGATTGGCCGATCCGAGTGCGAGAACCTGAGAGATTGAGCTGTATCGATCAGATAGATAATCATTGGAGTTCAGGAAGCAACTAACTGAAAAACGATGGCCTGCCCACTCCAGCAAATTCATGCGATAGGCCTCATCATAGCTAACCTCAAATGATTTAAAGACTCTTTTCAATACAAAAAAAACAAATTATGAACACATGAAATACCCATGACAAACGCTTTGACAAACAGACGCATGATTGTTTTTCATGGGGGTCAAAAGTCGAAGGTCGAAGGTCAAAGGAAAAAAATGAACACATAAAATTGGCCGTATAATCATTTAATCTCCCATGTATCGCCGCTTCTCAGCAGGTCGTTCACAGATTTTATGTTCGATGATTTTGAGGCAAAGTCCAGCTGCTCCTCCATCAAATCATCATATGTGTCGTAAGGGGCAGAACGTATAACTCCCAGGGCGACAGGAAATTCAGGAGGCATCATCCTGCCGGTCATCCTTTGTATCCCGGGGTCTTTTCTGTATTGGTCATGTACCAGTATATCACTTTCTACAACTCCATGCTCGCCAACAGTTACTACAACCAGTTTGTTTCCGGCCAGCATGATTCCCTTATCTTTGTTCTTTCCAAATAGCATGGGTTCACCATGCTTCAATAAGAGCTGTCTGTCTTCACGGTATTCGCGATCTGTGATCATCGCATGTGTTTTATCAGCAAAGATCACACAGTTCTGCAGGATTTCAACAACTGACGTACCATCATGCCTGGCAGCCTCATACATGACCTCTGTCATCAGCTTTACATTATTATCCGGAACGCGTGCGAAAAAGGTTCCCTGGGCACCCAATACCAGGCCAGACACAGTAAATGGGTGCTCGATGGTACCCTGGGGAGATGTTTTGGTAACAGACCCTATTGGTGTGGTGGGAGAATACTGTCCCTTTGTTAGTCCGTAAATCTGGTTATTGAACAACAATATATTTACATCAATATTTCGTCTGAGGATATGAATAAAGTGATTGCCGCCAATGGCCATTGAGTCTCCATCACCGGTAGCGATCCATACACTCAGACCTGGATTTGCCAGCTTCAATCCGCTGGCGATGGCTGATGCCCTTCCATGAATACCATGAAAGCCGTACGTATTCACATAATACGGGAAGCGTGAGGAACAACCGATGCCCGAAACCATGGCAAAATGTTCTTTCTTGTAGCCAATGCTCGGGAAGACATTTCCTACGGCAGCCAGTATGGCATGTGCACCGCATCCCGGGCACCATTTAACCATCTGATCACTGACAAAATCAGCCTTTGTCAGTTCTACGGGCGACGATTCTATTCTTTCTTTGAGTAACATATCATTTTTCCTCCAATAATTTTGTAAACACTTCCGTCAATTCTTGCACATGAAAAGGAAGGCCCTCCACCTTGTTATACTGCAGGTATTTAAAATGGGGTAGGGTCATGCGCAGATAACTAACGAACTGTCCCATATTCAGCTCACAAACAATGATTTTTTTGAATTTCGAAAATAGTTGTTCTGTATTATGTGGTAAAGGTTTGATATAGTTAAACTGTGCCAGACTGATTTTTTTTCCCAGCTCCTGCATCTTGCTAACTGTCGACAGCAAGGCTCCTTCAGTACCTCCCCATCCAACCACAAGCACATCACCAGAATCTTCTCCAACGATCTTTTGCGGAGGAAGATAATCTGCAACCCTGTTTACTTTCTCCTCCCTGATATTTACCATCAGCTGGTGGTTAAGCGGATCAGTAGAGACGTAGCCATCGATATTGGTCTTCTCCAACCCCCCTATTCGATGTCTAAGCCCTTCAGTCCCTGCCGGAGCCCATTGTCTTACAAGGGTTTTTTCATCGCGACGGTAAGGTTTGAAGTTTTTATCATTTGGGATGGCCATAGGTGGTTTGATACCAGGTAAGTCATTTACATCCGGGACTTTAAACAGCTCTGATCCGAATCCTATGTAGCCATCGGTAAGTAGTATTACCGGGGTCATGTGCTCCATGGCAATTTTGGATGCCATATATGCATAATGAAAGCAGTTTGCCGGACTTGAAGCCGCTATGACAACCAGCGGACACTCCCCGTTTCTTCCAAATAGTGCCTGAAACAGATCTGATTGTTCACTCTTGGTGGGCATACCGGTAGAAGGTCCGGCTCTTTGCACGTTAACGACAATTAAAGGAAGCTCTGCAATGACCGCCAGTCCGAGTGCTTCACTTTTCAATGACAACCCAGGCCCGGATGTGCTGGTAACAGCCATATTTCCGCCAAAACTGGCTCCAATGGCAGAGCAAATACCCGCAATTTCATCTTCAGCCTGAAACACCTTTGCTCCAAGCGACTTATGCTTTGACAGTTCCATCAGTATTTCTGTGGCCGGCGTGATGGGGTATGACCCAAGAAATAATTGCCGTCCACTGCGTTCAGAAGCTGCCAGCAAACCCCAGGCTGTGGCAATATTGCCGGTAATGTTTCGGTAAAGGCCTTTTTCCAATGGAGCAGGCCCTATTCTGTATGTAGTATGAATAGCCTCAATGGTCTCAGCATAATTATAGCCGGCCCTGAGTGCTACCTGGTTTGCCTGGGCAATCTTGGGTTTATCCTTGAATTTATTCTTTAAAAACTCCAGTGTTCCCTGTAGGTCACGATGAAACAGATAATAGGTGATGCCCAGAGCAAACATGTTTCTGGTACGCTCTGCCACGCGTTTGTCAACACCAGACTCCTTTAAGCAGGCCTGCGTCAACTCACTGATCGGAACCTTGATCAGCTGATAGGCATCCAGGCTGCCATCTTCCAGGGGATTATTCTGGTATCCGGCCTTTCCGATTGCCTTTCCCTCAAAAGCGCTTGTATCAACAAGTATAGTGGCACCGGGCTTGGCCCATTTCTGGTTCGCACGAAGCGAAGCAGGATTCATAGCCACCAACACATCGCACATATCTCCTGATGTAAAGATCTTTCGCTGACCCAGATGAACCTGAAAGCCACTCACACCGGCCACAGTATTATGTGGGGCACGTATCTCGGCGGGGAAGTCAGGGAAAGTAGCCAGGTCATTTCCAGCCAACGCAGCAGAATCAGAAAACAAAGAACCGGTTAACTGCATCCCATCACCGGAGTCTCCTACAAACTTCACTACAACATCTTCAAGTTCAATAACCTGTGAATGCTTTGCCATAATCACTTAAGATTGGTGAAAAACACATTTATTCGAAGCTTATTGTTGCCATTCTGGCAAACAAAAGACGTTGCTAAGTTAGTGGTTTAAATTTGAACAAATCAAAAAAAACCAGTACTTTTTTTGACCATTCGTACCACAGAAATAGCCAAATACCAACTAATTATTTAAATCAATTTCAAATTATGCCATAAATAAAAAAAATTAGGTTTGATTGAATTTAAGCCCTTATATTTGCACTGAATTAATAACAATAGCAACCAAATTTTTTTTGCAATGGCTTATATAATCAATGATGATTGCACTGCTTGTGGCAGCTGCATCGATGAATGTCCGGTAGATGCAATTAGCGAAGGCGACATCTACAAAATTGACCCAGACGTTTGTACCGACTGTGGCTCCTGTGCCGATGTTTGCCCCGTGGAGGCAATTCATCCGGAATAATCATACTGCCCTTTCCCGACCATTGGTCTGCCGGAACATAAGGCAAGGTCTCCCGGGTCGCTGATTAAGTATTAAATACTCACGTTTCAGCGTTCCGAAGTGATCTTGCCTTATTATTTTATGCTTACAAATCGTTTTCTTCGTATTTTTGATGTCCGTTATTCACGTAACCAACAATTCGTAACCCAACATAGTGTCTGCTAGCCAACAAAAGAAAAGTACTGATGGTACGATGAGCTTCTGGGCTCATCTGGAGGAACTACGTGGTCATCTGATCCGGTCGGCCCTTGCCATTGTGGCAGGCGGTATTGCCGCGTTTCTGGCCAAAGATATCATCTTTAACATGGTGATCCTGGCACCCAAGGAACCCTACTTCCTGACCAACAGGGCTTTCTGCTATGTAGCAAGAGAGCTTTCCATTCCAGCCCTTTGTATCAATGCAAACCCATTGAAACTCATTAATATAGATATGGCAGGGCAGTTTACCACCCATATTTATACCTCTCTGATCGTTGGGCTGATCATCGCAATACCATATGTAATCTGGGAAATTTGGCGCTTTATAAAACCCGGGCTTGAGCCCAATGAAAGGGCACATTCTTCAGGTGCCGTTTTAGTTACGTCTGGCCTGTTCCTAACAGGCGTTTTGTTTGCCTATTTTTTGATCGTACCCCTCTCCATTAATTTTCTGGGCTCATACCAGGTGAGCTACCTGGTTGAAAACCAAGTAGCCCTGCGATCTTATATTAGTACCATTACCACCATTACACTTGCCACCGGACTGGTATTTGAACTGCCAATATTTATCTATTTCCTGAGTAAGGCCGGCCTGGTTACTCCTGAGTTCCTGAAAAAAAACCGCAAATTGGCTTTTGTGTTAATTATTGCACTCTCGGCAATCATCACCCCTCCTGATGTCTTTAGCCAGGTCATGGTTGGCATTCCCCTTGTAATCCTCTACGAAATCAGTATAAGGATATCTAAACGGGTTGTGGCCCGAATTGAAGCACAAAGCCTCTGAGATAGCATTACTTAACAGCCACGGCTTAGGAGTTGAGGAGTTGAGGAGTTGAGGAGTTGAGGAGGTTAGGAGTTGAGGTGCCGGTAAACAAGGCGATAAAATATTTTTTTACAAAAAGCTATATATTTAAATAATTGTTTTATATTTGCACCTCTGAAACGCCTTTTGTATTCTAAAAAGGTAAGTTTATAAAGAAGGACTGAGAGATCAGGCTCGTTGAAGTCCTGGCAACCGTTGCCCTCAAGGTAACATGGTGCCACAACCTGCCCTGCAAAGGGAATTATAAACCAACATAATGACAATGAGAACTTTTCCCCGTAGCTTTTCTATTCATGTGTTTTCACGTATTGATGGTGAAACAAGTGTTAACCAAGCCTTCTCAGCTTGTGTAATTCATCCTTTAGCATCACCTATGCTACCATTTCTTTTGGCTATTTGCCTTTCCAGAGAGTATATGTGTATGCGCAGTATGCGCGAACTATAACCTTTACCCCTTTACATCACCGCAAACCATATGCTGCCGGGATGGCAGCCGGGGTACTCATAGCCACTGCGGTAACAAAGCACATTATATTATGATGCGAAATAAATATGCCGGCGTCATTGTTTAACGTCAAATAATTTAATACCTTATTACTTCATTTTTAAAATATATAAGTACTATGTCAACAGAAAAAAAACTTCATTTTGATACATTACAAATTCATGCAGGGCAAGAGCCAGACCCAACAACCGGATCACGTGCCGTGCCAATTTATCAAACCACTTCTTATGTGTTCAACAGCTCAGAACATGGGGCCAATCTCTTTGCTCTAAAGGAGTTCGGGAATATTTATACCCGAATAATGAACCCCACCACTGATGTGTTTGAAAAGCGCATTGCTGCTTTGGAAGGCGGAGTTGCTGCACTTGCAGTATCTTCAGGTCAGGCCGCTCAGTTTATAGCGCTGAACAACATATTACAGTCGGGCGAAAACTTCGTATCAACATCCTTTCTTTATGGCGGCACATATAACCAGTTCAAGGTTGCCTTCAAGAGATTGGGTATTGATGTACGTTTTGCCAAAAACGACAGTGTGGAAGCGTTCGAAAAGCTCATCGACTCCAAAACAAAAGCATTGTATCTGGAGACTATTGGCAACCCGGAGTTTAACATTCCAGACTTTGAAGCCATCTCCGCACTGGCGAAAAAACATGACATCCCATTAATTGTAGACAACACCTTTGGTGGGGCGGGATACCTGTTCCGGCCTATCGACCATGGAGCAAATATAGTGGTAGAATCGGCCACAAAGTGGATTGGCGGACACGGGAACAGCATTGGTGGGGTCATTGTTGATGCAGGCAACTACAACTGGGGCAATGGAAAATATCCTCAGTTTACTGAGCCCTCTGAAGGGTATCACGGGTTGATATTCTGGGATGTCTTTGGCAGCGAGGGTCCTTTTGGCAATATTGCGTTCATCATCCGTGCGCGTGTTGAGGGGTTGAGAGATTTCGGCCCTGCCCTTAGCCCGTTCAATTCCTTCCTGCTGATACAAGGACTGGAAACCATAAGCCTCAGGGTACAACGCCATGTCGACAATGCATTAAAACTGGCCAGATGGCTCGAAAGCCTGCCCGAGGTGGAGAAGGTAAACTATCCTGGACTGGAAAGCAGCCCCTACCACCACCTGGCCAACAAGTACCTGAAGAACGGTTATGGAGGGGTGCTGTCGTTCGTGCTGAAAGGCAACAAGGAAAACGCCACCAAGCTGGTCGATAACCTCAAGCTGGTCAGCCACCTTGCCAACGTGGGTGATGCAAAAACACTCATCATACAACCTTCTGCCACCACCCACCAGCAATTGTCTGATGAGGAACAACTGGCCTCCGGCGTGTTGCCAAACCAGCTCAGGGTATCTGTCGGAATTGAACATATCGACGATATCATTGACGATTTCAAACAAGCCCTGGCGTAAGATGTTATAGGCACCGCGATGGATGCATTGTTTATGGAGAAGCCTGCGAACAATAATATGTTTGTTGCTATATATGGTACATACAGCTTATTTGGCGTATCTTTACCAGCAATTTTGCATCCATCGCGGTTAGTATATTGCATCCGAAACGTGAAAGTCCAAAAACAAACAGGTAATACATTTGCCAAATGACAAATGAGAGCAACAAGCAGGTAATCGGTTTATTTGGCTTTGGCGTGGTGGGCGAGGGCCTGTACCACGTGCTAAAAAAAAGCCGTACCACCAATGCTTTTATCAAAAAGATTTGTGTCTTAGACCAGCAAAAAGAAAGGTCCCTGCCAGGGGCCTGTTTTTGCTTTGAGCCCAACGAGATCATCAAAGATCCGGAAATAAACCTGGTTGTCGAATTAATCAGTGACGATAAAGCTGCATACCATATCGTTAAGAACGCTTTGATTGCTGGAAAGAGTGTTGTGTCGGGCAACAAGAAGATGATTGCTGAGAACCTGACAGAGTTAATAGAGTTACAAAAGATGACTGGAGCAGCCCTTTTATATGATGCTTCAGCCTGCGGCAGCATACCTGTTATCAGAAATCTCGAAGAATATTACGACAACGACCTCTTGCTATCTATCACAGGCATTCTCAATGGCTCGTCAAACTTCATCCTCAGCAGGATATTTTCAGACAACATGGATTATACCCAGGCCCTGGAAATGGCGAAACAACTCGGCTTTGCAGAAGCTGACCCCAGCTTCGACGTAGATGGCTACGATTCTCTGTATAAATTGGTCATACTTGCCGTGCACGGCTTTGGCGCCATCGTTAAGCCGGCCACCGTATTTCACGCAGGGATATCTACCATGAATGCATTTGACATACGGTATGCCAGAGAAAAAGGCCGTAAAATAAAACTGGTGGCGCAAGCCATCAAGCGCCCTGACAAGAGCTTCTCCATGTTTGTACTTCCCAAACTGGTAGAGCCCGAAGAATATATATATAATGTCGAAAACGAATATAATGGGGTGATCATTGAAGGAGAATTCTATGAGAAGCAGTTTATGTTCGGCAAGGGAGCAGGCGGATTTCCTACCGGAAGCTCGGTACTATCAGACATTACAGCACGACTGCACGGGTATAAATATGAATACAAAAAAAGGATGTATTTTAACATCCCAAAGTATACCAGCAAGGTCATATTAAATATATACGCCAGAAGCGACAAACAGGAAGACCTGGATATGTTCGATTTCCTTGAAATCAATGAACGATATGTGTCGAAAACATCGCACTACATAACCGGCAAGGTGTCGTTGGAGACACTGCTCCCCCTCAAACAGGAAATTTATAAAAGAAAGGTTTTCCTGGCCTTCACAGATTAGCAACCAGATTGTGATTGAGCGTTGAACCTTATAGGTTACGTGTTGAACCTTATAGGTTATATGTTTGTTTGTTGGGTAACAAACAAAAAGTAACGTAGTATGAACAACGCACAATTTTATTTTGACCGGCCGGGCAACGAGCCGGCATTTGCTTATACCGAAGGTACTGCTGAACGTCAGAATCTCGAAAGAGAGCTTGCCCGCATGAGTAAGCAGCAGGTAGAAATTCCCCTGATCATTGGAGGTAAAGAGGTGAGAACAGGCAAGACCGGTACGGTCGTGATGCCCCACGACCATCAGCATGTGCTCGCCACCTATCACAAGGCCGGTGAAAAAGAAGTACGCATGGCCATAGAAGCAGCCCTTGAAGCGCACAAGCAATGGGCTATCATGTCATGGGTAGAGCGGGTTTCCATAACCCTTAAGGTTGCAGAGCTAATATCGAAGAAGTACCGCTACCTGCTAAATGCCGCCACGATGCTCGGTCAGGGCAAGAATGCCTATCAGGCAGAAATCGACGCAGTATGTGAAACCATAGATTTTATCCGCTTCAATGCACATTACGTTTCTGACATCTACAACGATCAGCCACATTCAGAAACAGGCAACCTGAACCGTATTGAATACAGGCCCCTGGAAGGCTTTGTATTTGCCGTAAGCCCTTTCAACTTCACAGCGATTGCTTCAAACCTGGTGCTGGCTCCTGCCGTAACTGGGAACACCGTTGTATGGAAGCCCGCCGGAACAGCGCTTCTGTCAAACTACTACCTGATGAACATATTTAAAGAAGCAGGTGTACCTGATGGGGTGATAAACTTCATCCCGGGATCGGGAAGCATGATAGGAAACATTGCCCTGAAACACAAAGACCTGGCAGGTGTACATTTTACCGGTGGCACCAATACGTTCAACCACATCTATAAAACTGTCGCCAATCATATAGAACACTTTAAGTCATATCCGCGCCTGGTGGGAGAAACCGGTGGTAAAGACTTCGTCGTAGTACATCCCTCTGCCGATGCCGATGAAGTGGCAACAGCACTTGTGAGAGGCGCTTTCGAATACCAGGGACAAAAATGTTCTGCCGCTTCCAGGGCATATATTCCTGTATCAAAATGGGACTCGATCAAACGGCGCATCAACAGAAACATGAAGCTGATCCAACAGGGAGACCCCAAAGACTTCTGCAACTTTGTGAATGCCGTTATTGATGACAAAGCTTTTGACCGTATCATGGGCTATATCGAAAAAGCCAGATCATCATCTGATGCTGAGATCATCTTCGGAGGTAAAGGCGATAAGTCAACAGGTTACTATATTGAGCCCACCGTGATACTGGCGAAAGACCCTCACTTTATAACCATGGAAGAGGAGATTTTCGGGCCGGTATTGACCATTTACCTGTATAAAGATGAAGATTTTGAGAAGACCCTTGAGTTGTGTGACCAGACTTCACCCTACGCCCTGACTGGCTCCATCTTCAGCAAAGATCGTTATGCCACGGTGAAAGCCTGCGCTACCTTGCGCTACGCTGCCGGAAACTTCTACATGAACGACAAACCCACTGGTGCCGTGGTAGGCCAGCAACCTTTCGGGGGTTCCAGACAATCGGGAACCAACGACAAAGCCGGTTCATACCTGAACCTTCTGAGATGGATCAACCCACGTACCATCAAAGAAACTTTTCTGCCGCCTACAGACTTCCGGTATCCGTTTATGCATGAGAAGAAATGCGGTTGTTAGTCATTTCACCCCTAAGTGAAATCTGAAAATATTTTTTCAGCCGATCGTGTGGATAGCCGTTGCCAAGCAGGTACATCAGCTTGGTAACGGCTGCCTCTGTGGTCATGTCAAAACCACTGACAACGCCAACCTGCTCCATACCTACACCCGTCTTGTATTTACCCATATCTACCGTACCCCCCTGACATTGCGTTATATTACAGACCAATACACCACGATCAACAGCTTCTTTCAATGCTGCCAGAAACCATCCTGCAGTAGGTGCATTGCCTGTTCCATACGTTTCCATCACAATGGCCTTTAGCCCCCCTATCGACAATATTGACCTGACAACATGTTCGTTTATTCCGGGGAACAATTTCAATATGGCAATATTGGTATCCAGTCTGGTGAAAATCCTGAACTCTTGCTCAGGTGGATGATGGATAAACCCCTCATTGTAAATTATCTGTACCCCAGCATGTGCCAAAACAGGATAGTTAACCGATCTGAAGGCCTCAAAATGTGCAGCATTGTACTTGTGTGTACGGTTACCCCGGTAGAGTTGGTATTCAAAATAAACACATACCTCGGGCACAACGGCACGGCCATTCTTTTGGGCAGCAGCAATCTCTATGGCAGTGATGAAATTTTCCTTGCCATCGGTACGGATCATCCCTATGGGCAGTTGAGAACCCGTGAGAACCACGGGCTTCGAAAGGTTCTCCAGCATAAAACTGAGCGCAGAAGCGGTATACGCCATGGTGTCAGAGCCATGCAATATCACGAAGCCGTCGAAACGTTCATAGTGCAATTCAATAAGTTCTGCCAGGCGCACCCATACAGCCGGTTCCATATCAGACGAGTCAATAATAGGGTCAAAAGATATACTATCGATATGGTAGTTGAATTTTTTTATCTCCGGGATTTGACTTGTCAGATGCTTAAAGTTAAAAGGATTCAACGCACCAGTA
>SKYG01000067.1 GCA_007128045.1 Bacteroidales bacterium
ACTTCAACCACGGGTGGCAGTGAGTTTACCCGGTACAAACATGTCAAGATATGCCAAACTTTTTGGTAATGAGCCAGGAATAGATCCTTATACTAGGGCAATATCGGACGTATACCAGGATCTTTTTGGTGAAGGGTCTTTCATTGGTAAAGGGATTTACGATGTAGATTCATTTGCGCTAACGCTCAGGGACCGGCTTCCGGAAAACAGAATACTGAGTCATGACCTTCTTGAAGGTTGTTATACGCGATCTGGTTTGCTTAGCGATGTGCTCCTTTTTGAAGAGTATCCTACCAGTTATAAGACAGACGTAGCCCGCAGGTCGCGCTGGATAAGAGGAGACTGGCAATTACTCTCCTGGTTGCTTCCCATTTTGCCCAGTGTTAATGGTTCTTCCCGAAAAAACCCGCTATCCCTGTTATCGTGGTGGAAAATTCTGGATAACCTTAGGAGAAGCCTTATTCCTTTAGCATTGACATTGCTTTTATTATCAGGCTGGACACTGTTGGACTCATCGTGGTTCTGGACTTTGGTTGTGATCGGAATTGTATTTTTCCCTTCATTAATTACTTATGTTGCTTATCTGTTTCACAAGCCGGAGGAAGTTAAACTGCTACAACATCTTACGTTATCCAGACTATTGGCCTACCGGCTCATATCCCAGTCCGCATTTATACTTATGAGCCTTCCTTATGAAGCATTTTACAGCCTGAAGGCCATTCTGATAACATTGTGGAGGTTGATTATCTCAAAAAAGCGACTTCTTGTATGGAATTCGATGACAACTGGCGAATCCAATGTCAGGTTTAACCTGGTTAAATCATTCCAGGCCATGTGGATATCCCCTTTTCTGGCTATCATTTCAGCCATTTTGCTTAAGGTATTATTTCCTGCCACACTTTTGATGGTTTGGCCAATTTTAGGATTATGGTTCATGTTTCCTGGTGTTGCCTGGTGGATAAGCAGGCCAGTTATTCCACGTGAGGCGAAACTGACAGAAAAGCAATTCAGTTTTCTTAGGGGATTATCCCGTAAAACCTGGTCTTTTTTTGAGACTTTTGTAGGGCCTGATGACAACTGGCTCCCTCCCGACAACTACCAGGAAAATCCAATTTCAGTAACGGCCCACCGGACATCTCCAACGAATATGGGACTTTCTCTGCTTGCGAACCTTACAGCTTATGACTTTGGTTACATACTTGCCGGTGAGTTAGTTGCAAGAACCACAAATGCTTTCAGCACAATGAATCTGATGGAAAGGTATCGGGGCCATTTCTTTAACTGGTACGACACGCAAACACTTAAGCCCCTAAGGCCACTATATGTTTCATCCGTTGACAGCGGAAACCTCGCTGCTCATTTATTAACACTGCGACAAGGATTTCTCACCCTTCCGGATCAGGCAATACACGGGCCAAGGATGTTTGAAGGAATTTCTGACACCTTTCAAATGCTCCTGGAGCATTCGGAAAAATCAAAACCTGCTCAGATTGCTCAATTTCGTGTGTATCTGAATGCTATTTTGCATGAACAGCCGGTTACACTTACCAATTTGTGCAAATGTTTGGAGAAGCTTGCGGTGTCTTCTTCTGAGATTGTAAATGCCTTAATGGTCAATGGTGATGAACCATACAGGGTCTGGGCAGATAAGCTGTCACAACAATGTAAGTCTGCTCTTGATGAATTAACATATCTGGTTCCCTGGATCTTTCATCCGGGCTTCCCCGAAATACTGAAAAATAATCCGCATATTAATTCAATACCAACGCTTCGGGAAATAGCCAGCGCTTATTTGCACGAATCTGACATTTCAGCCCTTCTGCAATCTACAGAAACTAAATCAGAGATACAGGAAATGGATGATGGGTTTAAGCGTCAGTTGATACTCGCCGCTGATCATGCCAGGAAAAGGATTGAGTTGATCGAATCACTGGTCCGTCAATCGGGAGAATTTGCACAAATGGAATATGAGTTTCTGTACAATAACTCCAATCACCTTCAATCAATTGGGTATAATGTGGAAGACCGGCTTCGTGATTCGAGTTATTATGACTTATTGGCATCAGAGTCACGATTATCAAGTTTTGTGGCTATTGCGCAGAACCAGCTGCCACAGGAAAGCTGGTTTGCATTGGGGCGACTTCTGACAACAATTAATGGTGAGCCAATACTTCTTTCGTGGAGTGGTTCAATGTTTGAATACCTCATGCCTCTCCTTGTTATGCCATCATATGAAAATAGTCTTTTAGATCAGACCTGCAAAGCAGCAGTCATAAGACAAATAGACTATGGTAAGCAACGAGGTGTGCCCTGGGGCATTTCTGAATCTGGGTATAACAGGGTTGATGTACATTTAAATTATCAGTATCGTGCATTTGGAGTGCCGGGTTTGGGGTTAAAAAGAGGGCTTGCTGAAGACCTGGTCGTTGCTCCCTACGCAACAGCCCTTGCCCTTATGGTAATGCCCGAAGAAGCTTGTGCTAACCTTGAACGCCTTGCTGAGGAAGGATTTATGGGAGTCTATGGTTTTTATGAGGCCATTGATTATACCCCACTTCGGGTGCCTCGCGGACAATCTAAGGTTATTATACGTTCATTTATGGCGCACCATGAAGGGATGAGTCTGCTTTCGCTGGCTTATATTCTGTTGGACCGACCGATGCAGAAGCGCTTTGAGTCCTTTCCATTGTTTCAGGCTACACTTTTGTTACTCCAGGAAAGGATCCCGAGGGCTACATCATTTTTTACACATACTACCGGTGTAACAGATATTCGCACTGCCAAAAGTAATAATGAAATGCCTGTTCGCATATATAATACCCCTGACACACCTTTTCCTGAAGTCAAATTATTATCAAACGGAGGCCGGTACAGGGTAATCATTACAAATTCCGGAGGAGGGTACAGTCAATGGAAAGATCTGGCGGTAACGAGGTGGAGAGAGGATGCTACCTGTGACAACTGGGGTTCTTTTTGTTATCTGCGTGAGGCTGAAAATGGAAATTTCTGGTCAACCACATTTCAACCGACCCTCAAGCAAGCTGAGAAATACGAAGTGATATTTTCTGAAGGTCGTGCAGAATTCCGTCGGCGTGATTATGATATCGACACACACACAGAAGTTGTAGTTTCGCCTGAAGATGATATTGAATTGAGAAGGGTCAAACTGACAAACAGGACAAGAACAAAAAGGGTTATCGATATAACCAGTTACGCAGAGGTTGTTCTGGCGTCGAATGGATCTGATATGGCACATCCGGCATTCAGTAATCTTTTTGTACAAACTGAAATCATTCATCAGCGGAAGGCCATTCTATGCACCAGAAGGCCAAGGTCAGAGGAAGAAAGCCCACCCTGGATGTTTCATCTTATGGCAGTGCATGGCGCCGAAATCAAACATACCAGTTTCGAAACAGACCGTATGCGTTTCATCGGACGAGGTAACACGCTTGAAACGCCGGCGGCCATGACAAATCTCACACCCCTGTCAGGGAGCCAGGGTTCGGTACTTGATCCAATTGTTGCCATACAGTTCCAGGTAATACTGTTACCTGAAGAATCCGTTTCAATTGATATGGTGACAGGGATCAGTGAATCACGCGAGCAAGCCTTAACACTGATTGAAAAGTACCAGGATAAGCAAATAGCAGATCGTGTGTTTGAACTTGCATGGACACACAGTCAGGTCGTACTAAGACAGATCAACGCCAACAAAACGGATGCACAATTATATGGTCGACTGGCAAGTTCTATCATTTATGCCAATTCGATTTTGCGGGCAGAACCCACCATACTTATTAAAAACCGACGTGGGCAATCCGGGCTGTGGGGATATTCCATCTCAGGAGATTTACCTATTGTCCTTCTGCAAATTGAAGACCCTGCCAATATCAACATGGTACGTCAACTGGTTCAGGCTCATGCATACTGGCGGTTAAAAGGATTGGCAGTCGATCTGGTAATCTGGAATGAAGATCACGCCGGCTATCGTCAGTTGCTCCAGGATCAGATATATGGGCTAATAGCAGCAGGAATTGAAGCACATACGATTGACCGTCCCGGGGGAATATTTGTACGCTCTTCAGACCAGGTATCAAATGAGGAACGCATTCTTTTTCAAACAGTGGCCCGTATTGTAATCAGTGATAAACGAGGAGCTTTGGCGGATCAGATAAACAGGCGAGGTTCTCAGGTATTGCCAGGTTCTGTTTTCAAACCAACCCGCACCTATAAATCCATTCCTCAATCGCAGGAGGTATTACCACGAAAGGACCTGAAATTCTATAATGGTATCGGAGGATTCACATCCGACGGCCGGGAGTATGTAATTACTACATCGAAAGGCAGGATTACACCGGCACCATGGGTAAATGTGTTGGCAAACCAAGGATTTGGGACTGTAATTTCTGAGAATGGCATGGCCTACACCTGGGCTGAAAATTCTCATGAGTATCGTCTAACCCCCTGGAATAACGATCCGGTAACCGATTCCGGTGGAGAAGCGATGTATGTCAGGGACGAAGAGACCGGACACTTCTGGTCTCCAACACCGCTTACAAAAAGCGAGTCAACATTATACCTGAGTCGTCACGGTTTCGGCTATAGTGTATTCGAACATGATGAAGGAGGTATTGTTACAGAGCTGTGGGTATATGTGGCAACGGATGCTTCTGTGAAGTTTTCGGTGCTGAAAATACGAAACAAATCGGGTCGTCCGTGCAAACTATCAGCCATAAGTTATGTGGAATGGGTATTAGGTGATTCGAGGAATAAAACTGCCATGCATGTAAATACAAGTGTCGACTTCCATAATAGCGTGATATATGCTACAAACCCATATAATCGGGAATTTGCTGACAGAGTGGCTTTTTTGCAGACCGACGAACCATCAGTGTCAGTTACTTGTGATCGGACAGAATTCATTGGACGTAACGGTACGTTGAAAAATCCGGATGCCATGTTGCGATCACGTCTATCAGGGAAACATGGAGTAGCTCTTGATCCTTGTGCGGCAATTCAGGTGCCGTTTGATCTTGCGCCCGGCCAGGAACGGGAAATCATTTTCAGGCTTGGCACAGGAAGTCATATGGAGGATGCGAACAATCTCATACGCCGCTTTCGCGGGTCAGGGCCCGCTTATGTTGCTCTGGAAGCAGTATGGCATCTTTGGAGTCAGGCACTTGGGGCTGTGCATGTAGAAACACCAGATCCGGCGCTTAACATTCTTGCTAACGGATGGCTTTCTTATCAAAATCTGGCATGCCGGGTATGGGCTCGAACCGGATTTTATCAATCAGGCGGAGCATATGGTTTTCGCGACCAATTGCAGGATGCAATGGCATTAATTCATACCAGGCCAGAAATACTGCGAGAGCACCTACTTCTTTTTGCTAGCCGGCAATTTTCTGAAGGAGATGTCCAGCACTGGTGGCACCCACCAGCAGGAAGAGGCGTTCGTACCCGTTGTTCAGACGATTACCTGTGGTTACCTTTAGCAACATGCCGGTACGTCACAGCTACCGGAGATACGGGAGTACTTAATGAATTGGTGTACTTTCTTGAAGGTCGCCCTGTTAATCCGGAAGACGAATCGTATTATGACCTTCCTGCACGGTCAGAGGATAAGCTTTCGCTATACGAACATTGTAAGCGTTCTATACTTCATGGGCTCAGGTTTGGCGAACATGGTCTCCCACTGATGGGTACCTGCGACTGGAACGATGGGATGAATCTGGTTGGGCACAAGGGCAAGGGTGAAAGCGTCTGGCTGGGCTTTTTCCTGTTTGATATTCTGAATCAATTCATTAAAGTAGCACAATTAAAAGATGATTATGAATTTGCCGAACGATGCAGTAATGAGGCTAAAGCCATACAGCAACATATTGAGAATAATGCGTGGGATGGAGAGTGGTACCGGCGGGCATATTTCGACAATGGCGAACCGCTTGGGTCGGCAGGTAATGTAGAGTGCCAGATTGATTCCATCTCTCAAAGCTGGTCTGTACTTTCAGGTGCTGGCAGTCCTGATCGCTCGCGGATGGCCATGGACTCACTCAATAACAGACTTGTCAGACGTGAAGATTTACTGGTTCAATTACTGGATCCCCCATTCGACAAATCAGATTTAAATCCAGGCTATATTAAGGGGTATGTACCGGGGGTAAGAGAAAATGGAGGCCAGTACACACATGCAGCCATATGGGTCGCCATGGCATTCTCAAAACTGGGAGACAATAAAAAAGCATGGGAAATTTTCAGTATGATCAACCCAATTAATCATGCCAGAACACCTGATGAAGTTGCCAGATACAAAGTTGAGCCTTACGTTGTAGCTGCCGATGTTTATGCCCTTTCACCACATATTGGCAGAGGCGGATGGACCTGGTATACAGGTTCAGCAGGATGGATGTACCGACTGATCACTGAATCGTTGCTCGGGTTAAGACTTGAAATAGACAAATTATATATTGAACCATGTATTCCTCCTGATTGGGATACTTATAAAATGTATTACAGATACAGGGGTACCGTATATCAGATTGAGGTAACCCAGATTCATGATGCAAATACTAAGTCCGGTATTATACTAGACGGGCTTGAATGTCAGGGCAATTTTATCCGGATGATCGATGACCATAAACAGCATTATGCAAAAGTAACGTATTGCCCTTCCTTATGATAAATTCTTCTGAAAGATTATAGTGATTTTATTCTCATCCCAGGAGTTCCGGTTGTAAACACCTGGTACTGCGTGGTCTCCCTCTTCAAAGTCATATGAAACGAAACGAATGCCTTTTAATTCAGTAAAAGAAAATGTTGTTGAAACCATAAAACTCTCCGATCCGGCACTTCCCATTTGTTGTGTCAAAACTTTGCTGTCCGGGATGGATACATATGCCGTGTCATTTGACGTTTTGATAAATTCTATCTGAACGCCCGGCCATGCTTTATTTATGATGTTCTCAATGGTCGCACCCGTTAATGTTTCTTTATCCACAGAACGCAATTGGGTTACTTCATATGCTTCAGTCTGCTGGTTAAAGTCGTATTTCCAAATGGCTTCTAATGATTCATGAACCACCGGACTCTTTGAAACAACTTCACTTTTATCATCCATTTCATCTGCCGCCCTTTCACCCTGCTGCCTCGTAGTACAGCCGATTGCCAAAAAAATTAGTCCCAGTGAAATCAGTTTTGTTTTCATCTCAAAATTGTCTGAAAGTTTGAATGTCTGAATGTCTGAAAGTCGAAATATTATACCCGCAAAGGCCGCTAATTTGTATGCCATGATTGTATTTTATATTCTTCTGCGCGCCTTTGCGCATAACTTTGCGTTCCTTTGCGGTTAAGCTTTTTTTTGTGTCTCTGCAAATTTTATCAGCTCTCTATTAAACTTTTCCGTTTCTTCAAGAAACAAACTATGGCCACTCTTCTCAAAAACCACAAGATGTGAATTCAGGATACTGGCTTTCATCTGTTCTGCCAAATCGAAAGAGCATATTTTGTCTTTTTTACCATGCATAATCAAGGTTGGGATGGTGATTTTATTTTTAACTTTTACGCGCTTATTCTTAGGATCAATTTCAGTTACTTCGTGGCGAATTCGCACATCGATATGCTGCTTTTCCCTGAAAACTTCTGGCTTACGGGCAATCAGATCTTCCTCGGATTCAACCTGTCCGCCTATGCGATAGGGCATTCCACAGGCAGAATAGGAAGCATGTTTTCCCCGCTCGAATACAACGATCTCATGCTCAGGCTGCTCTCGCCTGACTCTCGATGCAGCAGTCATTTCTGCAGCATCTCCGCCTATTACAACCATTTGTCTTTTATTCACCACGTAAATCCTTTCCTGTTAAAGTTATTTATCAATATTGTTGAAGATACTAATCTCTTTTTCCAAAAAGTAGCTGATCACTGTTCTGATGACCACGATACTGGCCAGAATGGCAATCTCCTCAAATGTTGGATGTATTACTGTGGCGATGATATCAGCCGCAATCAGAAACTCCAGCGCCAGCAACAGGTATGAAGCGAACTGATGACGCACCGTTTCACGCTCACGGTATATCGACGTTTGTTTCACCCTGCTGAACTCCAGTTTCAACAACCTGTAAACGGTTAATAAAACGCCCCAAACAATAATGGCGACACCAAAGGAGCCGATAGATATATACAGGATATCAAAAACATTTGTCAGGTGGGTTGCCATTATGGGTTGATTTTATAAACCTGCTTTCTCAAACCAAAAGAGCATCAGTACAATTAGGACAGCAGCAGGCACAACCACCACCCAATCGTTCACCTTTAGCAGTCGTGGAAAGGTAATTTCACCGAAATCACCTTTCTTCAGGATGCCATCCTTTAGTTTGGGATACAATACTGCAAAAATCCATGTACCCAGCAGTATGCCTGCCAGGCCACCTACTATTGCATCCAGGTAACCGTTGCCAATGGCTCCTGCAATGGTGCCGGGGCAATAGCCCAGCACGGCAAAGCCAACACCAAAGATTAGTGCGCCAATCACATTCATACCTACCGAGCCGCCCTTGATCGAAAGCTTTATCCAGCCCAGTGATTTCATAAAGTATATCCCAATCATACCCGTAACGACTGCCGAAAGCATAATTTTCAAAACCGTAAAATCGGTGAGCAGCAATTGCCCTACAATCACATCATATTTGGTTGCTCCGCCCTTATGCAGCAAAAAGCCGAAAAGGATGCCAAAACCCAAACCAAAGAATAAGGGTCTTTTATCTTGGGTTGTTTCTGAAACGTGTTTTTTTGTCTCCATCTGGCCTGATTTAGGTTAAGCAATAACAAGGTACATGAACTTGGCAGTAATAATCCCACCGATAAAAAAGAAGATGGCTGAAACCCAGCTCGAAACGGCAAGTTGCAGCGTGCCGCTGATGCCGTGCCCACTGGTGCATCCACCGGCAAATCGCGCACCGAAGCCCAGAATGATACCTCCTGCAGCAGCCACAGGTACACGTAAAAGGGCACTATCGCCAAAGGCTGATGCCCAGAGCGATGGCACCCACACACCCAGATGGAAGTCGCCTGAGATGATTGCCGACAGGAATGACCCGATTACAACACCCACAACAAGCATCCACTGCCAGTTAATCTTGAGTTTGATCTTTTTATAGTAAGGCCTGTGTTGTGCATTTCCCCCTGTAATAAAATCTTCAATCATACCCCCGGTCTGGGCGAATGAAGTTGAAGTGGCAATGGGCTTGCCTGATATCAAAAAACTCAGCCAGCTCAAAAGTCCAATGCCAATGCCTGCTGCATAGGGAGACCAGCGGGGATCTGTAAAAATTGAAGCAATTGTTTCCATATCCTACTGTTTAAAATGTGTTTTCACTTCTTCAACTTTTGAATAAAATCTTGACCCGTGGGGAACTTGACAAACAGCGCATCGCTTGGTGTACCCGGCAGCGCTATATCCGGTCATGCCTCCCGCAACATTGTACAGGTTTGTAAAGCCGTGCTGTCCTAAAATACTTACACCCAGGCTGCTTCTATTCCCTGAGCTGCAAATCATTATAATCGCATCTTCCTTGTTGAGTTCTGTGTGCCTTTCACGTAGATCGGCCACGGGAATATTGATGGCTCCCTCAATATGGCTGTCTTCAAACTCCTGTGTGGCTCTTACATCGAGTAGTATAAATTGGGCTGACCCCTTGATGTTTTCATGTAAATCTTCCGCTGAAATCTGTGAGATATGGTTGGTTCTGTATCCTTTTACAGCCCAGCCAGGCATGCCTCCATCCAGATAACCCACAATGCGGTCCTGACCAACGCGCCTTAGCCAGATATTGGTTTTTTCGGCTTCTTTAAAACTTTCTGACACCACCAGCAGGTCTTTGTCAAGAGGAAGGACCCACCCGGCAAAGGCAGGCAGGTTGCCATTGAAATCCAGGCTCCACGAATTTGGAATATGCTGGCTGCCAAATGCGAGATAGCTTCGGGTGTCAACAACAGCAACGTTCCCTTTTTCAATCATTTCTTTGCATGTTTCTACGTTAAGCTCTTTCATGCGGGGTAGTTGTGAAATTAGGACAGGCCCTTTGCGGTTGATGTCGCTGCACCGACTAAAGTGGTCGGGCGCAGGGGGCATATTTTCGGTAAGTGACTTGATGAACTTTGCTTTATCTTTGATCTGGAGGGCGACGTTGTATTTCTTTTCGTAGCCGATGGTTGAGCGCCACTTGGCACCCATTGCCCGTCCGCACAGAGAACCGGCACCATGTGCTGGGAGTACTTCGCAATAATCGGGAAGCTTTAAAATCTTATCAAACAGGCTGTGGTATAATTTGTCGGCAAGCTCCCCGGCCATATCGGGAAAAAGGTCGGGACGCCCTACATCGCCAACAAACAGGGTGTCGCCCACAAAGGCACATACAGGATCTTCGCCGCGCAAAGTATCCACCACGACAAAGCACAGATGCTCAGGTGTGTGGCCAGGAGTTTCCAGCACTTTGATAACAATGTCTTCAATCTCTATGGTATCACCCTCGCTTAACCCTACATGATCGAAAGTGCATTTGGCCGATTTGGCCACGTATATGTTGGCACCGGTTTTATCTGCCAGGTCCATATGCCCCGAAACAAAATCGGCATGCAAGTGGGTTTGCAGGATATGGGTGATTTTAACTCCCAGCGCACGCGCTTCACCAATGTAAATATCTATGTCGCGTTGCGGGTCAATAACGGCACAGACATCTGATCCGGCCAGAATATATGAACTGTGCGCAATCTTGTTAATGAAAAAATGTTTAATCAGCATAGCAAGGGGTTTTTAGTTGGTTTGATTTATTTTAAAACATGAAAAAATAGAATAGAGAAACTGTAATGATCAGAAAAAGGATGGTCATCCCACTCCCTGCCTTTATGTAGTCAGCATTGCGATACCCGCCCGACGACATCAGGAAGGCATTCACCTGGTGAGTAGGCAGAATGAAGGAGTTTGCGGCACAAACGGCTGCCATCAGGACAAGTGGTCTGGGGTCAATTCCGGCAATACCTGCCATGCCCATTACCAGGGGAGCCAGCACTACAATTGCCCCCACATTCGACATAAAAAGTGAAAAAACGGTTGATAACACCGCAACCATCAGCACAATGAATACAGGGTGTAAATCAACAACTACGCTCATGATGGATTCAGCAAGGAACATGGCAGCGCCAGTTTTTTGCATGGCCAAACCCAATGGAATCAATCCCGCCAGCAGAAAAACCACTTTCCATTCAATGGCCTCGTAGGCTTCTCCGATAGTCAGTACGCGGGTAAGAACCATGCAAAGAGCTCCGGTCAGAAAAGCCATGGAAATGGGAAAGCCGACCATGGCCAGGGTAATGGCAAATACAAAGCAGCCTATTGCCGGCCACGATTTTGACCTGTCTTTTTTATCCACATCAAACGCGGTGAGCACAACAAAATCTGCGCTGTCTTTCAGATCCTTTATGTTGATCCACCTGCCGTAAACAATCAGGGTATCACCCGGGCGAATTTCCACGTCAGAAAAATCGCCATCCACCCTTTCTCCTTTGTTGAATAGGATTACCGGCTCCACAGCGTAGCGTTTCCTCAGGGAGTATTCTCGTATACATTTTCCGTCAAGTTCTGAACCTGGAGGAATAATTACCTCGGCAAAGCCGCTTACGTTGGGGTTAAAGTCATCAGAGAAATAGCGTGACTTAGAGACATCTTCAAGCTGAAAGTCCATTGAAAACTGTTCAATGCTCTCAGCAGATCCCAGAACGGCAAGGTTTTGCCCCTCCTCAAATTTGGTTTCACGCCAGGGGGCGTAAACCACATCATCGCCCTTTCCGATACCTAACAGGTTGACATGGTATGTTTTCCATAAGCCTGCCTCTTCTGTTGTTTTACCAGCAAGTGGGCTTTCACTGGTTACGGTAAGCAACTTAATGTTGTGTGGTAAGTTAAGCTTCTCAACCAGCTTTTCCTGTTCTGTTTTTCCCGTTTCCCCAACTTTATTTTTAGGTAAAACCTTGCTCCCGAACAGTAAAAAATAACCTATGCCCGACAAAAGAAGCACAATGCCAATAGGGGTTACACTTAATAAGTTGTAAGCTTCATGCCCTTCATTTCTTAACAGGTCGTTTACCATGATGAGCGGACCCGAGCCAACCATGGTAAGGGTACCACCCAGTATGGCTGCAAACCCAATAGGCATAATAAGCGATGACGCAGGAATCTTTGTACGGCGTGAAACCTGCATGATTCCGGGCAGAAAAAGAGCGGCTGAGCCAATGTTTTGAATTAAACCCGACAGAAAACCTGTTGACAGAGAAAGCAAGCCTACCAGGTTTCGTTTGCGGGTACCAGCCTTGCTGATAATAAAATTTGAAAATTCATCCATGATCCCCGTACGGGCAATGCCACGCCCCAGTATCATCACACTCAGCATGGCAATGACGGCATTGCTCGAAAACCCGGAAAACATCTCCTGCGGATCTAAAATGCCTGTCCAGCCCAGTGCCAGCATACAGCCAATAGCAACAATATCAATGCGAACAAAATCGAGAACCAGCATTGTTGCTGTTACACTCAGGATGATCAAAACTACAATAATACCCGAATCCACTTTTTATTTGGGTTCTAAGAATTCATAATCAATTAATCCTACTGCATCCTTGTGATTAATGCTTTCATTTTTGATATTTCTTCTTCATGGCCCTTTATACTATCATCTGCTAATTTCCTTACTTCCGGGTCTTTTATATCTGCTCCTTTACTGCTTGTTCCTTTTTGCTGTGCCAGTTGTCCTAACTGAATTTGTTTCAGGTTAA
>SKYG01000072.1 GCA_007128045.1 Bacteroidales bacterium
GAAAATCGTTACACATGGTCTCGCACCTGCGGCACATAATGCACTTATCCATCTCACGAATGATTGCCGGGGAGAAGTCGGGTTTGTAGGTCGACTTCTCTCCCTGGAATGGGATGCTTCGCACACCCATCTTGATGGCCATATTCTGCAGGTCGCAGTTACCACTTTTGGCACAAATGAGGCAATCGAAGGGATGGTCAGACAGGATTAGCTCCAACACGGTTTTCCGTGCATTCAACACGCGCATGCTATGCGTTTGAACCGCCATGCCATCAAAACATTCTGTGGCACAGGCCGGAGCCAGGTTACGACGCCCCTCAACCTCAACCACACATACACGACAACCACCAGGCTTATGTTCGACATGTAAATCACCCAGGTTCATATAACATAGGGTAGGTATTTCAATGCCAAGTTTCTTTGCGGCATGGAAAATCGTAGTCCCCTTCTCCACTTCGACGGCCCTGTTATCTATATTTAATTTGATCATTTCCATTTTGGTATATCATTAATATTTTTATGGTTCAACTCATAAATGACAGGTCAAGCCCTGTCACTACGATTAAATAACGGCTATAGCGTTAAACTTACATTTCTCAAGACAAGCACCGCATTTAATGCAAAGTGACTGGTCAATAACGTGCAGTTGTTTTCTCTCGCCGGAGATACAGTTTACCGGACAGTTGCGGGCGCAGGCAGTGCATCCAACGCAATTTTCAGGGATTACCTCGTACCGGATCAGGTCTTTACAAACGCCCGACGGACAACGATGATCTTCGATATGCGCCACATACTCTTCCATAAAGTTATCCATGGTCGACAATACCGGGTTGGGTGACGTTTGTCCTAGACCGCACAAAGAGGTATCACGCACCACCAGACTCAGGTTCTTCAGGTTGTCCAGGTCTTCCATGCCAGCCTGGCCCTTTGTTACTTTGCCAAGCAACTCATGCAGGCGTTTGTTGCCTATCCGGCAAGGCGAGCATTTACCACATGATTCTTCAACGGTGAACTCCAGGTAGAACTTAGCCACCGCCACCATGCAGTCGTCCTCATCCATCACGATCATACCTCCCGAGCCCATCATCGAGCCGGCTGCCAGCAAGTTGTCAAAGTCGATCGGCGTGTCCAGGTGTTTCTCGGTAAGACATCCTCCGGAAGGCCCGCCGGTTTGGACAGCCTTGAACTTCTTGCCGTCCTTGATGCCACCCCCGATTTCAAAGATGACCTCACGAAGGGTAATACCCATGGGTACTTCAATCAGGCCAACATTGTTGATCTTGCCGGCAAGGGCAAACACCTTGGTGCCTTTTGATTTTTCTGTCCCTATGCTGCTGAACCATTTGGCCCCTTTGTTGATGATGACCGGTACGCTGGCGAATGTTTCCACGTTGTTTACGTTGGTGGGCTTTCCAAGGTAGCCACTCTGTGCCGGGAATGGCGGTTTGAAGGTAGGCTCGCCCCTTTCGCCTTCCATCGAATGGATCAGCGCCGTTTCTTCGCCGCAGACGAAGGCACCTGCTCCGTAACGTATTTCCACATCAAAGTCGAAACCACTGCCCAATATGTCGGTTCCCAGCAATCCGTATTCGCGGGCCTGGTTGATGGCGATCTTCAGGCGGTGAATGGCCAAAGGATATTCGGCACGAATGTAGATAAGGCCTTTCGTGGCACCTATACAAAATCCGTTAATGACCATGGCCTCCAGTATGGTGTGGGGATCCCCCTCAAGGATAGACCTGTCCATAAAAGCACCTGGGTCACCTTCATCAGCATTGCATACAACGTATTTTTGATCTGCATCTACTTTGCTGGCTATCTGCCACTTAATACCGGTGGGGAAACCACCGCCACCCCTACCGCGCAAGCCAGCATCAATGATCTGTTTTATGGCCTGCTCAGGTGTCATCTCCAGGAGTACCTTCCCCATGGCTTCATAACCATCTGCAGCCAGATATTCATCAATATTCTCAGGATCTATCAACCCGCAGTTGCGCAAGGCAATGCGGATCTGCTTCTTGTAAAATCCCATATGTTTTGAATCCGGGATGTGTTCCTTATTCACCGGATCCTGATATAGAAGCCGCTCAACCTTACGGCCCTTAACAACATGTTCAGCCACGATCTCTGCAGCATCTTCAGGCTTCACTGATACGTAAAACGTATTGTCGGGGATCATCTTTACGATGGGCCCTTTTTCACAAAAGCCAAAACATCCGGTGGTGATTACCTGAACCTCATCCTCAAGATTATTTTCTTTAACTTCCTTGTTCAAATTCTTGTATAGCACGTCACTGGCCGAGGCACGGCATCCCGTTCCACCGCATATCAGCATATGCATTTTGAATTTTGCCATTCTATTGTTCCTCCTAATTATAATTAGTCTATTTTTTCGTAATTCACCGGAATAATCCCTTCCAGCAACTCACCGTTTTTGATATACTTCTCAATAATCTCGTCAGCCTTCTTCTCATCTACATATCCAAAAACGACAGGATCATTACCCGGCAATGTAACCTCAACGGTGGGCTCAGCATAGCAATAACCCATGCATCCTGTCTGAGATACGATGGAGTCAATGTTTCTCTTGTCAAGTTCATTGACAAGAAATTCCATTATCTGCTTTGCACCAGATGCAATGCCGCATGTTGCCATGGCAACCCTGATAAAGACACGCCCCTCAGGACTGTCACTCTTTTCCCTTAATGCAATTTTTGACTGATAGTCTTCTTTTAGCTTTTTTAAGTCAGCCAATGATTTGATTTTTGCCATAATGCTTGGAGTATTGTTGATTTGTTGATTTGTTGATTGGTTGATTCGTTGATTGGTTGATTTGTTGATTTGTTGATTGGTATGAATTACAGGTTGGTCAGGTTTTCGTGGATCATCTCCTTCAGGTACTTTATTACAGGGAGTTCGTTAATGGGCATTCCATCGAGTGCATCCTTTACCTCCCTGGTATCGAAAATATATTCATTGCCATTCAGATAATGCTTGTAAATAAAGTCTTTCTCCGGGTTTGATCCGACAAGTAATGAAACCACGCCGGCAATATCACCAAGAACAGGGCGGTCGATATGGTCATGCTGAAATCTGGCCACCACTTTTGTACCTTTACCCGGCCTGGAGTCTATGATCAGCTCACCCCCTGATTGCCGTGCTGTTTGCATGAACAACGGTATTCCCAAGCCAACCTTTCTCGTCTTCCGCGAGGTATAATACGGATCAACTACCCGTTCCAGCACCTCCTGTGTCATCCCTCTTCCATTATCTTCCACCGTGATCATAACCATATTTTTCTGGATATCCTCTTCTATAATCAACATTATCAAGCCTGCTCCTGCCTCAATCGAGTTTTGCACGATATCCATGATATGTAATGAGAGGTCTTTCATTTAATAGGTGAATGGTGAATGGTGAATGGTGAATGGTGAATGGTGAATGGTGAATGGTGAATTCTCAATTCATAATTATGATTGTTCATCAATTACC
>SKYG01000280.1 GCA_007128045.1 Bacteroidales bacterium
AAAAGGAGTATACCATCCTGACCGGATCACGGCAAACAGGCAAGTCTACTTTGCTTCGTCAACTGGAACGCCATTGCCAACAGCAGCACATGCTTGTTGCATTTATAAACCTGGAAAACAAAACCTTGTTGGGAGACTTAAATGCCAGTCCGCTCAATCTGCTTAACTATCTGCCAGAGACAAGCAAAAGGGTTGTTGTTTTGGTTGATGAGGTACAATACCTGGATGACGCTTCCAACTTTCTGAAACTATTACATGATGAACATGCCGAAACCATAAAGATTGTAGCTACAGGCAGCAGTGCCTTTTACATCGACAAGGCATTCAGAGACTCGCTGGCCGGAAGGAAACGACTATTTCACCTTCCTACCTGTTCATTTGAAGAGCATCTGGAGCTTAGTGGGAAAAATGACCTTCTTACAGAACTTGACCACATTCGTCAGAATGAGCAGGCAAAAAGTGTGAGGGCAGAGTACCTGAAAAACGAATGGTATACCTATATGACATATGGAGGATATCCGGCAGTCATTACCGAAACAGACCTGGTCACAAAAAAGGAAATAGTAAAAGAGATCAGGGATTCTTTTGTCAAGCGCGATATTTTGGAGTCAGGGGTAACAAATGAAGTGGGTTTTTACAATCTGATGCGAATTTTGGCAGGACAATGTGGTAGTCTTGTCAACGTAAATGAATTATCATCGACCCTACGCATGCGGCATGAAACGGTGAATAATTACCTTGGTATTATGCGAAAATGCTTTCATATTAGCCTGGTGCGTCCTTTTTACCGGAATTTGCGTAAGGAGCTGGTAAAGATGCCTAAGGTATACTTCCATGACAACGGATTAAGGAACAGTCTTATTAATAATTTCCAGCAACCCAACATTCGAATCGACAGGGGAGATTTATGGGAAAATACCGTATACCGGGAGTTAGCCAACAGGTATGGTGATGATGAGATCCATTATTGGCGCACCACTTCGGGTAATGAAGTGGATTTTGTGTTACCCAACCAGGAACAGCCATTAGCCATTGAAGCTAAGTTTGATCAGAGCCAGATCAGACAAAACAAATACAAGGTGTTCAGAGAAACCTACCCAGATATTTCGCTTTCCTTTTCCTGCCTCGAGCCCTTCGATACAGACCTTTTCAGGAAGCTGCTGTAGTCCGGAAAATCAACACATATCCATAATAGTATTATATTTGTACAAATAATTGCAATATGATCACCAAGGAATACATTTTGAGTACAATGAAATCCCGAAAAGATGAGATGTGTCAGTTTGGGATTAAAACTATTGGATTATTTGGTTCATATGCAAGAAACGAGCAATCTGAAAATAGCGATATCGATATATTAATTGATTTTGAACCCGAGAAAGAGAATTTTGATAACTATATGGCTGTATATGACATTATTGAGCAATTGTTTAAAAATCAGCGAGTTGATATCGTTACCAAAAATGGACTTAGCCCACATATAGGACCCAGGATTTTAAATGAAGTAAACTATGTCTAAGGATGCTATTGAATATCTGAAGCATATTCGTGATGAATGCTCCTATATACTTTCTGTTATCACCACAGAAACATGCAAAGATGATTTCATGTCTGATGAGACTCTTAAACGAGCTGTAATAAGAAGTTTGGAGATAATTGGTGAAGCATCCAAAAAGATACCTGCTGACATTAAGGTATAATGGGATACTATTAAATGGAAAAATATGGCGGGTTTGAGAGACAGATTAATTCACGATTATATGGGGGTAAATTATTCAATTGTCTGGGATGTAGTTAAAAATAAGACCCCTGAATTATATAATCAAATTGTTGAAGTCATCGAAAAAGAACAGTAAAATACTTGGTGACACCTGGCCTGATTGCCCATATATACTGAATTAAACCATAACTCCTAACCTGGTAACGGGCGACTACAAGGGTCGCCCCTACGGATAACGACCCACAACCTGGCAACCTGTCCACATTCTTCATTTTCGAAGACTATGCCGCCACAATCAAAACCAATAAAACCCTATGTTCTTATTATTTAGCCATGTAATTAACCTGGCATTATCTTTGTTATCATTAAACTGTCATATAGTGTCGTATCATTCGCATCCATTGTCCAATGGCAAGAACAAGTAACTTATGGGATTGTCACTTTTATACAGATGTTTAGACACAGGCGATTTTATATTCAGCACAAAATAATTCAATTATATGAAATATCCATGACAATCGCTTTGACACACATGAGCATGATTATGAGCGTATTTTTGACTTTTCGACATTCAGACATTCAGACATTCAGACAAATTATAAACACATGAAACCCAAAATATTTTTTATTTCCTTTCTGCTAATATTGATGGTTAGTGGTCGCTTATGGGCACAGAGCACCGTAACGGCAGAGATGTATGCCGAGATCATCTCAGCCCTTACCGCCCAGGAGAACCAGCCCCTTTCGTTCGGACGGTTCTCCCCCGAAGCAACAGGTGGCATGATACAAATTCGTCCCGACGGAGTCAGGCAAGCACAAGGTGCAGTGATTCCCACCGGAGCAGAGCACACCCCGGCAAGCTTCTATGTTACCGGCCACCTGAAAGCACAGTTTGAGGTGATCCTGCCAGAGGGGCCAGTCATGCTCTACCGGGAAGGTGGGTCAGAAAGCATGACGGTGAGAGACTTCATTGTAGACGAAAATAATGGGATATGGATACTCGACGATGGCACCAAGGTGGTAAACCTGGGCGCCACCCTCGAAGTGGGGTCGCTCGAAGAAAACCCTACCGGCATGTACGCCGGCACCTATTCGATCATATTCCTGTATTACTGAAAGGGCCTCATGATTCAATACCCCTGGATCCAGCAAAGGTGTATACCTGAGAACCGCTCATGCAGCAGAAAGGGGTTTGTTAATCAATACTCCGGCCATAGCCAATCCATGTATAAACATTCCCCCGTGGGTGAAAGAATGTGCACATGCTTTTGTGTGTCAAAGCGTTTATCAAGAGAATTTCATCTATTTGAAATTCAACTTAAACCCTTATATGATAATAATTTGTATATTTGGTGACTCATCTAAGCCACATCATCATGAACATTACCAATCACTTAAGCAATCAAACAGCATCATGGTCGCCAAGACCTGAAAAACGGTTCCTTTTGCCGGCTATCTTGCTATTTGTATTTTTGGTGCAGCCCTTTTTGGTTGCTGCCCAGGGAAACCTTCTTATCAACCCCGTGCGGGTCGTTTTCGAAGGCAACAAGCAACGCGAGGAGATCACCCTGGCCAACACCGGGCAAGATACTGCCGTGTATGCCATTACCTTCGTGCAATACAGGATGACTCCTTCAGGTTCTTTTGAGCAGATCGCTGAGCCCGACCCGGGGCAGCACTTCGCAGACCCCTACCTGAGGTACTTCCCCAGGCGGGTGACGCTCGCCCCCAACGAATCGCAGATCGTGCGCATGCAGCTACGGC
>SKYG01000038.1 GCA_007128045.1 Bacteroidales bacterium
AAATAGGTTACACCATGAAAACAGCTTCCCTAGTCGTCAGGTTTATGATCCTTTGTTGGTTTGTTCATAATAGACATGGGCTGGCATCGTAACACCGGGCCAACCATGTGCTTTCACCTGAGTATCTTATCCTTCAGGAATTCTCCCGTGTAGGATACCTCACACCTGGCAAGGTCTTCCGGTACTCCTTCAAAGACCAGGCGACCACCCTGATCACCACCTTCCGGGCCCAGATCGATTACCCAATCGGCGCTCTTGATGATCTCCGGGTTATGCTCAATGATCAATAATGAATGACCGTTATCGAGCAATGCAGTAAAAGCCATCAGCAACTTATTGATATCATGGAAATGCAAACCCGTGGTGGGCTCATCAAAAATAAACAAAGTCTTATCCGGTGTAATCCCTTTTGTAAGAAAGGAAGCGAGCTTTACCCGCTGAGCTTCTCCCCCACTCAGAGTACTCGAAGCCTGTCCAAGCTGAATGTATCCCAGACCAACATCCGACAAAGGCTGAATCTTTGATGCAATACGTTTGCAGACAGCACCGCACCTTCTCGCGTTTGAGAAAAATACGATGGCCTCATCCACGGTAAGTTCCAATATCTGACTGATGGTTTTGCCCTCAAACACTATATCAAGAATCTCGTCCTTGAAGCGACTGCCCTTACAGCTTTCACAAACAAGGCTAATGTCAGCCATAAACTGCATCTCAATCTCTACCGTACCATTGCCTTCGCACTCAGAACAGCGACCACCATCAATGTTAAAGGAAAAATACCCGGGAGTATATCCGCGGGCTTTCGACAGGGCCTGATCTGCAAACAGGTTGCGAATATCATCGTATGCCTTCAGGTAGGTTACAGGATTCGACCGCGACGATTTTCCAATAGGGTTCTGGTCTACATATTCCACATCATGAAGACTGCCCAGGTCACCCATTATCTCATCAAAAGTACCCGTGCGGTCACCATAGCCACCATAATGCTTTTTCAGGGAGGGGTATAGGATGTCTTTCACCAAAGAGGTTTTACCCGAACCGCTAACACCGGTTACCACAGTCATCACCTGTAATGGTATCTTCACATCAAACCCTTTAAGGTTGTGTTGACGAACACCCTTAAGCTCAATGTATTCTTTCCATTTCCTTCTTTTTGATGGGACGGTAATGGTGAGCTCCTGCCGGAGATATTTTGCCGTCAAGCTGCTCTTGTTTTCCAGAAGCCTGCTAAAGCTGCCCTGAAACACCACCTCGCCACCTTGCACCCCAGCCAAAGGCCCAATGTCAATGATTTGATCAGCAGCCCTCATAATCTCCTCATCGTGTTCTACCACAATTACCGTGTTGCCAACATCACGGAGTTTTTTCAGAACATCAATAAGCCGTCGCGTATCGCGGGGATGCAATCCGATGCTGGGCTCATCAAGAATGTACATCGAACCAACCAGGCTGCTTCCCAGAGATGTTGCCAGATTAATTCTCTGTGATTCGCCTCCGGAAAGACTAGATGATAAACGATTCAGGTTGAGGTACCCCAATCCCACATCATTCAGGTAATCAAGCCTGTTGTTTATCTCAAGTAACAAACGTTTTGACACATCAGTATCATGTTTGTCCAACTCTATCCCACGAAAAAACTGCCGCAACTGATCAAGGGGCATTAACACGAGTTCGGTGATAGATTTGCCGGCAACTGTTACATAATTGGCGTCCTTACGCAGCCTCGTCCCCTGGCAATCCGGACAAACAGTTTTTCCGCGGTACCTGGATAACATCACCCGGTATTGGATCTTGTAGGTATTCTCTTCGACCATGCGAAAAAACTCATTAAGCCCTTTAAAATACATATTGCCATCCCATAACAATTGCTTTTGACCCGGACTGAGTTTATAATAGGGTGTATGAATGGGAAAATCGAATTTGTAAGCATTGGCAATTAACCGGTCTTTCCATTTTCCCATCTTCTCACCCTTCCAACAGGCAATGGCTTCTTCGTATATTGACAACCCTTTATTAGGCACAACCAGATCGGGATCAATGCCGATCACACTGCCAAAACCTTCACACGTCTTACAAGCCCCATAAGGATTATTAAAGGTAAACAGGTTCACGGAAGGCTCCTCAAAAGTGATTCCATCCAGCTCAAACCGGCTGGAAAAATGTTGTCTGACATGCTTCCCATCTAGTTCATAATCCAGAACACACTCACCGTCACCCTCAAAAAAAGCGATCTGGATGGAGTCGGCCACACGCGCGCACATGTCAGCATCATCACGGCTGATAGAAAACCGGTCTATCACAACAAAAATCTCAGATTGCAGGCTCAGGGAATGCCCGTCAGATAGCAGGTCTTCCATACGATGCACCTGACCATCTGCCAATACACGCGAGAACCCCTGCTGCATCAGCACCTTAAACTGATCGGCCATAGTCCGGCCATTCTTTATATGCAGCGGAGCAAGAGCCATGACCATGACACCCTCCCTGATAGAACAGGCAAATTCGATCACATCGGAAACAGTATGCCGCTTTACCATACGCCCTGAGACCGGCGAAAAAGTCTTTCCTATCCGAGCAAATATCAACTTGAAATATTCATATACCTCGGTGGAAGTGCCAACCGTTGAGCGTGGATTGCGGGTATTGACCTTCTGCTCGATGGCGATTGCAGGAGAAATGCCTTTTATGTAATCTACCTCCGGCTTATGCATACGTCCTAAAAACTGACGTGCATACGAACTTAGGCTCTCAACGTAACGCCGTTGTCCCTCAGAGTATAGTGTATCAAAAGCCAGCGACGACTTCCCCGACCCTGATAACCCGGTAATAACCACTAGCTTGCGCCTTTCAATCGCTACATCTATTTGCTTCAGATTATGTACCCGGGCTCCCTTTATCAGAATGTACCGCCGGGAGTCTAATGAATCGAATCTATGTTCTGCTTCCATGAATCGTAAAAGTTATGCCAAAATTACCACTATTATTTGTCTTTTTTGAAGGATATTGTTTCCATGCAAAACAACACCTACATATATACATATATACACCTAATATTCAATATATTATAAATTATTAAATCATCTAAAAAGTTTCCCGGATACATTTGATATGCGTAAATTGCAGCCTGCAATTAAAATGCATGACAACCTGTAAATATATGCAACCATTAAAATGACCAAATATGATGACGCAAAGCCTTACCCGGTTCATTCAAGACAGTATTAAAGAAAACTGGCACAGTCAATCTCTGACAGACTATAAAGGGAACAGCCACACCTTCTCAGAAGTAGCAGAGAAGATAATCAGGCTACATTTGATTTTTGAGGCATGTGGCGTAAAAAAAGGACAGAAGGTTACTTTAGTGGGTAAAAATTCCGCCAATTGGGGTGTTAGTTACCTGGCAACAATTACGTACGGAGCCGTAGTGGTACCCATATTGCCTGATTTC
>SKYG01000278.1 GCA_007128045.1 Bacteroidales bacterium
GAAACGACCACTCCCTTAGGATGTTCCAGGTCGAGGATGTCGAGCACCCTTTCAAGTGATAGCTCATCGAAGTACAGGCGGTCGCATACATCGTAATCAGTACTTACAGTTTCCGGGTTATAGTTTATCATGATAGACTGTAATCCGTTCTTTGAAATGGTTTGCAAGGCATTCACCCCGCACCAGTCGAATTCCACACTGCTGCCGATGCGGTATGCCCCTGATCCGAGAACCACGACTGCCTCTACATCACGTTCAAACGTTACATCATGTTCGCAGCCAGAATAGGTCAGGTAGAGATAGTTTGTTTTTGCCGGATATTCTGCTGCCAGGGTGTCTATCTGTTTTACGTATGGAACGATGCCAAGTTGCTTGCGCAGGTGGCGAAGCCTGTTCATATGTTGTTCAATCTGGTCTGTCTGGCTTTCAACCACCATTCTGCATATCTGAAAGTCGGAGAATCCCCTTACTTTGGCTTCCTGTAATAAATCGACCGGGATACCTTCAAGGCTGTTAAATCCAGACAATTTATCTTTTATACTGCTGATATTCTGTAGTTTTTGCAGGAACCACTTATCAATTTTGGTGAGTTCATGAATCTTGTCGATATCGTAGCCGGCCTCCAGCGCATCGCTGATGGCATAGATTCGCATGTCGGTAGGCTTTTTCAATTCCTGGTCAATGCTGTCGAAGTCGATATCCCTGTTTCCGACAAATCCATGCATTCCGTGGCCTATCATCCTCAGTCCTTTTTGGATGGCTTCTTCAAAGTTCCGGCCGATGGCCATGACTTCACCAACACTCTTCATGCTGCTGCCAATCTCTTTGGATACGCCTGAGAATTTTCCCAGATCCCACCGCGGGATTTTCACGACAATATAATCGAGGGCAGGTTCAAAAAATGCAGGGGTAGTTTGTGTGACCGAGTTTTTGAGTTCGTGCAGTCCGTACCCTACGGCTAGCTTGGCTGCAACGAATGCCAGCGGGTATCCTGTAGCTTTAGACGCGAGTGCACTGGAGCGTGACAGTCGGGCGTTGACTTCAATAACCCGGTAATCTTCTGACTCAGGATCAAGGGCGTATTGCACGTTACACTCGCCGATCACGCCGATATGGCGTACAATGTTGATAGACAATTGTCTTAAGATGTGATACTCTGAGTTGGAAAGTGTTTGTGATGGAGCTACTACGATGCTTTCACCGGTGTGTATACCCAGTGGATCGAAGTTTTCCATATTACAAACGGTGATGCAATTGTCGTATTGGTCTCTCACTACTTCGTATTCAATCTCTTTCCATCCTTTTAAGGATTCTTCAACAAGCACCTGGGGTGAATAGGAAAATGCATTGTTACATAATTTTGTCAGTTCTTCGTCATTTGATGCAAAGCCACTTCCCAGTCCGCCGAGCGCATAAGCTGCCCGTACAATAAGTGGATAGCCTATTTCTTTTGCTGCCTCGAGGGCCTCTTCCAGGGTATTTACTGCCTGGCTTCTGGCGGTCTTGATGTTAATCTCATCAAGTTTTTTTACAAACAGGTCTCTGTCTTCTGTTGCTTTGATTGCTTGTACGGGTGTGCCGAGCACCTTGATGTTATATCGGTCAAACACCCCACTATCCTGAAGCTGAATGCCGCAGTTCAACGCTGTTTGTCCGCCAAAAGCCAGCAAAATGCCCCCAGGTTTTTCTTTTTTTATAACCTCCTCTACAAAGAATGGGGTTACCGGGAGAAAATAAATCTTTTCAGCAATGCCTTCAGATGTTTGTACAGTGGCAATGTTTGGGTTAATCAGGATGGTTTCGATACCCTCTTCGCGCAAAGCTTTCAGTGCCTGGGAGCCTGAATAGTCGAACTCGCCTGCTTCGCCTATCTTAAGGGCACCTGAACCAAGTACGATCACTTTTTTGATTTGGGTATTAGTCACGGTAGTGGATTGCATGGGTATATTCTTATATTGGATGGTTGTTTGAATTAAGTTAAAAGTCGAAGGTCGAAGGTCGAAGGTCGAAAGTCTGAATGGAACATAATTTTATTGCGGGCATCGGAGTGTTCATGATTGATTTTCTATTGTTTGGATAAATTGTTCGAACAGGAATGAGGTGTCTGTTGGGCCACCGGCGGCTTCCGGGTGAAACTGAGTGGCCATTATAGGTTTTTCACGATGTTTGATCCCTTCGCATGTACCATCATTCAGGTTGGTGAAGAAAACTTCCCAGTCTGATTGAAGGTTTTTATGATCGATGGCGTAGCCATGGTTTTGCGATGTTATAAAACACTTGTTGGTGCCATGCTGCAACACTGGTTGGTTATGACTGCGGTGCCCGTACTTGAGCTTGAAGGCTGATGCTCCGGCTGCCATGCCAAGAAGCTGACTGCCAAGGCATATTCCAAATATAGGTTTGTCTTTTCCAATAGCTATTTGCAGATGTTTGATGGTTGGAGCACACATTGCCGGGTTCCCGGGTCCATTGGTAATAAACAATCCATCGTAATCATTTTCAAGAAAATCATAGTCATATGGCACCCTGACAACAGTGGTGTCAAAATTCAGCAGGCTTCTGATGATATTAAGTTTGACCCCGCAATCTACCAGCATGATCTTATGTTTTCCATTGCCATACGTAAGTTTTTCTTTTGTGGTAACCATACTTACGAGGTTCTCATGGTTGGGGTCAAACCAATCTGTTTCCTGATCTTCAATGATGATCTTGCCGAGCATACAACCATGCTCGCGAATAATTTTGGTCAGTTCGCGGGTATCTATCCCATATATTGCGGGGACTTTATTGTCATTTAGCCAGGTTCCGAGGCTTTGTCCGGCATTCCAGTGGCTGTAACCAAAAGAGTAATCGGAGATGATTAGCCCGCTGATGTGTATTCTATCCGATTCAAAATCTTTTGGGATAGCTTGATCAGAATTCATTTTTGGCACCCCGTAGTTTCCCATAAGGGGGTAGGTAGCTATCAGAATCTGTCCTTTATAGGATGGGTCTGTCAGGCTTTCAGGGTAGCCGGTCATGGCGGTGTTAAAAACCACTTCTCCTGCTACTGATGCCGGGTGTCCAAATGATGTTCCGGTAAATTCCCTGCCATTTTCAAGTATTAGTGTCGCTTTTTGCATATTGATATTAGTCGGTTGCTATGTTTTGGTATTCTATGTTTTTCATCATATTTGCTATGGCATCATCAGCCTTCTCAAACTGAAACTGTCTCATGCCTGTATTCATCTTTTTCTCAATCTTCCTTAAAGAGAGGTTGCCGATACTTCCTATATGGGTATGCCTGATCTTTCTTTGTGGTTTAAACTGTCCCTTTTGGATTTCGGCAGCCACCTGTTTATAGGCATCTCTGAAGGCAGTGCCTGTTTTCACTTTTTCAGACACCTCTTCGACACTAAACATCTGGTCGTATATGTCTTCATTGGTAATGCCCTCTCTGAC
>SKYG01000284.1 GCA_007128045.1 Bacteroidales bacterium
TTAAACCGTCTTCTCCAAAAAGCCCGGAGTTGTTTCCGCCAACCCTCTTGTTGAGTTTTTTTATTTTTTGGCATAACCACCCAATTTTACATAATCAGTCAACATTCCGTAAATTCAAAAAAAATTGCCGTTTCTTCTGATTATCGCTTTCCGGCTACGCCCAACGGTTTCTGTATTTGAGCTTCCATCCCAATATGGTATTTGTATATTAACCTTTTGAGTATCCATCAGAACATTATGCAATTTAATAAAGTATTTTATATAACATCACTAATAATGTCGGTTAAAAATCAAATAAAATAACTTGGACAGGATCAACCGGGCTGTTAATGTGTAATTGTTTTTTGTAAAAAATCCATTTAACCTGAATAATTCATGCTTTTTATTCAGGTTAAGAAGAGGCTGCCAAAGTAGCGGGGCTAATCGTATGCTTCGGTTTCGTCTTGAATAAGCAGATAATAATAAAGCCACAATTGTTGCATTTATATGTCTGGGGGGATCATTTTGGCAACCTATAAGCGTGTAAATATTCCGGGGAAAAGGAAAAAGAATAAGTATTTTTGTTATTGGTTGGCCACAGGCTTAAAAAACTATGCATACGGCCTCTCTTCTTGATGCAGCAAGACCTGGGCCGGCTTAAGTAGCGTTGGATAAACAAACATACCGGTCATGAGACATTCCATTTTACTGTTATTGCTGTTGTTGATACATGCTCCGGGATTGGCGCAGTTATGGACCGAACTTGAAGTGGGTGTAGTAGGCACTGCCTACAATGATGTGCGGATCCCCGGCTCATCGGGCACTTTTTTTTCATTTCGGGATGATCTGGATGGTGAAACGGACTTTTTTTACAGGCTGCGTGCCGGTTACCGTTTCGGTGAACACAATGAAGTGCTGCTGCTGTATGCTCCATTGAAGCTGACTTACCAGGGCAGCTTTCAGCAGCCTGTGCGCTTCTTCGGAGAGGATTTCCCTGCAAATCAGTCCATCGATGCTACCTATAAGTTCAACTCTTACCGGGCCACATACCGCTATTATGTCAGGCCCAAAGGCAGGTTTGTGGCGGCCCTGGGTGTTACTGTCAAGGTAAGGGATGCCCTGATCGGAATTTACAGCGGTGAACTGTCGGCCGAAAGGACCGATCTGGGACCGGTTCCACTGATCAACTTTCTGGTTCATTGGAAACCTACCGGTTGCCTTGGCCTGCTACTTGAAGGTGATGCCCTGGCCGTACCCTACGGCAGGGCGGAGGATGTCATGCTTGCAGTGACCTGGCAGGCGCATGATCATATCTCATTGAGAGCAGGATACCGCCTGCTCGAAGGCGGTGCTGACAATGCACAGGTCTACACATTCTCGATGTTTCACTACGGGTTGGTGGCCGTGCAGTTCAGCTTGTAGCAGCCAGGCAAAACAGCCACCACCGGCACCACCGGCGATGATTTCCGCAACAATGCGGAGATGATACACATTGTGCAGCCACAGGCCAACAGAATACGCAAGAGCCTTTTGATAAAAGACCCTTGAACAATGCTTACTGGAATGTATTAGGTGAGGTCTCACTAATTTCCTGTTTTTCCAAAATCCCATTGGATTTTTTAAACTGGGCGCAGGATATCATTTTTTCAAACAATTTATGTTCACATAATTATAGATGGCTCTTTGCGTTCTCTGGATGCTTGCCTAAGAACTCTATTCATGACTATCCTGACTATTGGATTTGCTTTTAAAATCCGTGCTTCAGATTTACAATTATTAACACAGACTAATATGTATTTAGATACACATTAGGCTATATACATTTGATATACAGTAATTTAAATCTTGCTTTATTGGAATATTTGATTTAAATTGCGTTATCTGTTAAATACATCTGCTTTGTCAAGTTTATTTATAACCTTAAACCAAAATCACCATGAAAAAGATGACCGTTGCGCTCGTAATGCTGTTGATTATTCCAGCATTTTTTGCATCATGTTCACAACCTCACGATGTTATTCCGGGATATGAAGGAACCCGGCTCAACCCGGATTTTATATCTGATGTCAATAATGTAAAGGCTTTGCTTACTGCCATGGCAACGGGCGATCAGGCAGGCATGAACATTTACCTGCATGAGAAGTTTTTTGTAAACGGACCAGCCAAAGATGATTATTATAACAGTCAAGAATTTATTGACCGATCTTTATACTTTGCCGAATGGTTTGATCAGGCAAAACTCTCAGGGGATATTTATTATTCATTTATCTGCGACGAATATGAAGGTCGTCCGGAATTAATCGGGAAATGGGTGTTTACATGGGGCAACTTTTCGTTCCGCTATAAAGCATCCGGCAAAGAAATCGAACATCCCTACCATTATACATTCCGGATCAGGGATGGCAAGATCGACTTCATGGGCCGTTACTATGACAGGCAGGACAGAAGTCTTCAACTTGGATATACGTTATTGCCTCCGGAGCCAATAGAAGAATAATACTTTTGTCTTTCTGAGAATATTGGCCCATTTGGTTGTCTGTAACCTTTTGTTTTTTGGGGGTACAGAGACAATGTCTTTGGAGTAAGTTGTATAAGGTCGATGAATTGAATGTCAAAATGCCGGGATATATTTATAACCTCCGGTCTTTTGTAATTCACAATTTCGAGAATGGACTCATCTTTAACCACCTTTTAATAGGAGATTATCACCATGGAAAAACTTTTCATTATTTCAGCATTTTTGCTCTCAGCGAATATGCTTTGGGGGCAGGGACATTATATTGACACCACTGTTTACAGTCCGGCGTTGGATAGGGGGAAAATGGTAAGGGTTTGGTTACCCCCTTGCTATGAAGTCAGGCCAGAATTAAATTACCCAGTAGTCTATTATCTGCATGGATTGGGCGGAAACCAATGATTGTAACCATCTGCTTTATCCGTTACTTCGACGGATTATTCCATAGTTTTCCCCCGGCTTCTCCCACAAGTCTACCTCCTGATCGTGATCTTCATACACGACTCCGGCGAACGGTCATAAAAGTTTGTTGATTATCAGTAGTCTTCCCATTGACAAATCAATTAAAAAATTATCTATCTATTATTGTTGGGTGTCATTAGTGGGTACTAAATTTTAAATTATATTCTTTGAAACCCTATGTATATAGAAATTGTAGTGCTATTTTTGATGGTGACGATTTGAATTGAAAAAGGTTACAAATAATCGGGTTATCTTCATTTATTTTTTAAGAACATTCATATAATAACGTATTCAACTATCATTTATAATGTATAGTGGTGATTGTCGGCATATGTCATGAGAACATATACCTGCGGGCCGAAATAAGCCCCGTGGGTGGGTTTTTATTTTGTGATTAGAAAGGATTAATAGGAATTCCGGCAACTTTGAAAGCCTGAAAATGACGTACCAAGGAGTCAA
>SKYG01000356.1 GCA_007128045.1 Bacteroidales bacterium
ATTCTAATTTCGTGGGATAGAGTTTTAGAATCATGCACACATCACTCCCTGCTTCGTCCCTGGCTTATGTTCTGCTATTGCTGGCAAGTGGAATACTCATGCTGATACTGGCATCTTACGCATTCCAAAAACCAGCCCGCAATGGCAATCATATATTCGCATACCTCTGTCTGGCCATCGCCATATATACCATATTTTATGCCTTCGAAGTGATCAGTTCCACCCTCGAAAGGGCTATGATATGGAACAGGCTGCAGTATGTCGGCATCTCCTCCCTGCCCGCCCTGGCGGTAGTGTTTGCCATACGATTTACCGGCAGAGGAGAGTGGCTGATCAACAACCACATAGTCCTGTTATGGATAATTCCTGCCATCACCCTGCTTTTAAAATATACCGATGGGATGCATGGACTGATCTACCAACATGTGGAGGCAACACGCAGGGTTGGCATGACCGTACTAGAGATAACTCCCGGAGCCTGGTATTGGGTGCAGTTGGTATACTTGAACCTGGCCATTCTTTTTTCAGCAGGACTTTTGGTGCACTTTTTCTGGAAGTCTGGCAACATCTTTCGCAAGCAGGCCCTGGTCATGATGGCAGGTATCGTGGCCCCGTGGTTCGGCCATATCATCTACCAGGCAGGGTACAGCTACCAGGGCATGGACTCCTCTCCCATTTATTTTTCTTTGTTTGGGATGTTTACCGCTTTGGGGATATTTCGCTATGGGATGCTCGACCTGTCGCCCATTGCCAGAGACAGCATCTTTGAAAATATGCGTGATGGGGTAGCCGTAATAGACACCAGCAACCGGATGATCGATGCCAACCCGGCATTGTTAAACATATTTACCCTGAATCCCGGTCATAAAGCCGGCAAGCATATCAGCATCGTGTTTCATACCTATCCTGAGGTCATAGCTTTTTGTGAGTCGGTAGAAGATGCTGGTGAGATAGCCGTGACCCATAACGGCGAAAAGTATGTCTTCCTGGTGAAAAAAATGCCTGTAATCAATAAGAAAAACCGTTTACAGGGCAGTATCATCACTTTCTCAGATATCACAGAAAAAAAACAGGCAGAGGAAGCCCTTATCAGGGAGAAACAAAAGGCGGAGGCAGCAAACCTCGCCAAGAGCGAGTTTCTAGCCAATATGAGCCATGAGATTCGTACTCCCATGAACGCCATACTTGGATTTACCGAAACGCTCTATCACCGCCTGGAAAACCCCGGCCACAAAAAGATGGTTCAGTCTGTTGCCTCAAGCGGTAAGATGCTGCTATCCCTGCTTAACGACATCCTCGACCTGTCGAAGATAGAAGCCGGACGGCTGGTCATAACTCCGGTGCCCACAAACGTATCCTCGTTGTTGGATGAGATATACATGCTCTTTAAGGATAAGATTCAGCAAAAAGACCTGACTTTCAGTATTGAAAAAACAGAGACACTACCTCCCGTCATCATCATCGATGAAACACGCTTTAAACAGGTGGTGTTCAACATAATCGGCAATGCCGTAAAGTTTACCCATCAGGGAAGTATTCATATTGTACTTGACTTCACCAAGACATCCGACAACAAAGGCACGCTATCTTTCCAGGTGGCTGATACCGGCATTGGGATAGACCCGGAACAACAACAAGCCATTTTTAGCCCGTTTTATCAGCAAAGCGGACAGTCGAACCGGGAATATGGAGGCACCGGCCTGGGGTTGAGCATCTCGTTGAGATTGGTCGAGAATATGAACGGAAGTATTGCCGTAAACAGCAAAGCCGGAGAAGGTGCTGTATTTACCGTATGCATACCCGACCTTGTCTGTTGTGAAGAACATCAGCCTGCGACACAGGAAAGCGAACAGCCGGTCGAACCTGCCACAGACCCTTCTCAAAGCCTTGTGGAAGCCCTGTCGAAAGAACAACGTGAACAAATACCCAGGCTCATCGCCACACTTACAGAAACCATGATCCCCGAATGGGAAAAGATCAAAGACCAGCTGGTGATCTTCAAGATCGAAGCTTTTGCCTTACAGGTAAAAGACATGGGAGAATCATCCGGACTGCCTCCACTGAAACACTATGCCGATAACCTGTTGACCCTTATCGAACACCTCGACCTGGAAGGGATGAAGGAGGTGCTGGCGCGTTTCCCGTACCTTATCAGGAAGCTGGAGTCATTGGCGAAAGGAGATGGGTGAGAAGCGTACCAGATAATGGACGTCGACAGTGTCAACCGGCAGTGGGATGAAACGGGTAGCGACAAGCACACAAAGCAAGACTTTGGAATATTCAAAAATCAAGACTACATTTGCAGGTATTACAATTTTTTATCAGAAAACAAGATGATGTCATCAGAAAACGGCCAGCAGTTTTCCATATTGGTTGTCGACGACAACAAGGAGAACCTCAAGGTGGTGAGCAATTTCCTTAAAGAAATTGGCTACCAGATCGCACTATCTCTGGGAGCCCGCGATGCGATGGCTATCCTTCAGGAGAATGAAATAGACCTGATCCTGCTCGACATTATGATGCCCGACATTGACGGTCTCACCTTATGCAAACAGATCAAGGCAGACGATCGTCTGAAAGACATTCCTGTGATCTTTCTCACCGCGAAGACAGATACTTCAGACCTGGTGGAAGGGTTTCGTGCAGGTGGGGTTGACTATATCACCAAGCCGTTTCAGAAGGAAGAGCTGATCGTACGGGTTCGCAACCATATCGAACTCGCCTATTCCCGCAAACAGATCATCAGGCAGTCAGAACAGATATTAAAGATCAACAAAACCAAAGACCGGTTGTATTCTGTCATTGCACACGATATTAAGTCTCCCTTTGCCAACATCACCATGTTGCTCACCACTGTGGCTGAAGGATACCTGGAGCCGGGAACTGACGAGTACAACGAAATCCTGCAAAGCATCAACTCATCTACCAAGGAGACATACGCACTCCTGGAAAACCTGTTACAATGGACCCGTTCACAAACGGGCGACCTGGATTGCACCCCGGAGGTGATTCCGCTGGAAGACCTGGTTAGCCGCTCCATCAGATTTTTAAAGCCCAACGCCATCAAAAAGTCCATCCATCTGGAAGACATCCTTGATGACAGGCTCATGATAAAAGCCGACAGAAACATGATGCAAAGTGTGTTTCAGAACCTGATTGCCAACGCCATAAAATTCACCCAGGAGGGCGGTTCTGTGAAAGTACAAGCCAAAAAAAAGCAGGATCAGGTGGTTATCCGCTTTATCGACACCGGCGTAGGCATGAGCGAAGAGATGCAAAAAAAGCTGTTTGTCGAAGGTCAGCACTTCTCTACCCAAGGCACCGATAGCGAGAAAGGCAGTGGCCTCGGCCTGCTGATCGTACAAGATTTTATCAAACGTAACCACGGCACCCTG
>SKYG01000287.1 GCA_007128045.1 Bacteroidales bacterium
AAAACGCACGAAAGCCTGACACACGGTACAAGCTACAACGCATCCGAATTGATTATAAGAAAGAAACGCTATACGGAAGCACCATTCACAGCCGCACAGAGGTTCAAACTTTAGATCATGGATACAGATGTTTGCATTCAATATCCGATCAGGATGGGCAGGAGAAATGTGTCCTGATGACAGAATTTTGAGCACTAAAGCCTCCTTATTGCCCAACGCCCATAATCATCCTCCTGTGTGTCAAAAATTTTTTATGGAGCAACAGCAAAGCATGGCATAAAAATACAATTATTTAGATAAATAAACCTGTTTATCTAAACTTTTCATAATTCTACATGTGTAATATAAACACAACCATAATATTAATTAACTTCGATATATTGCATAATATTTTTTCTTATCTTTAATATACAATAAAGTTTGTATGATTCTTTTAAGTTAATATCCATCAAGCTGTCATGTCTATATATAAAGGATTAAATATTCACAAATGATGTTACTGACAGAAAACATGAGCAGCCGTTTTGCTTTTGTCTTGCATCTTTCAGTTGCATCATGCTTTCTAACTACATCATATGTTTCCAGAGCCAGTGACCGGCATACCCTGTCCAGCTTCGTTGATCATCAAATAATATTTTATAATGATACATATTGGGATAAAAACCTACTCCCTAGAGGTAGTTACCCCTACTACGGCATCCATCGAATTGATTATTTAGCCCTGGCATACAACGACTTATTTGTTCATCATTATCATTTTGGGGTGGTGGATTCAGCAATCTATTACCTTGAAAGAGCACAAAGAATCTATATTAGGGATAAGCTATCAGCACGAATCCCGGAAACCTTTTTAACACTCGCAGAGTTATATAGTTCCAAAGGGAACAACCTGGAAGCAATGAATCAGGTTTTTTTGGCACTTAAGAACTTTTCAGCAGCCGGAAATCAAATGGGTGAGGCCAATTGCTACTCGCTGCTGGGTGATCTGCTCTATCATGAAGGGCAATTCGAAGAAGGGGTTTTCTATTGCAATCAAGCCATTGTCATACAGAATGAGAATCGTCAATACACCGACCTTGCTATATCATACAGAAGAAAAGCCTCAAACCTTAAATATATAAATGGTGAGCTTGAACATGCACTTGCTACCATCAATCAGTCGATTGAACTCCTTCAGGCAACAGAAGATACGGCCAACCTTTTACTGGCAAGTTTATCAACCAGAGGAAATATTTTTAAGTATATGGAGCGTTACGAGGAGGCCCTGGCTGATTATTGGTCCAATTATGCCACAGCCATGCTAAGTGGAATTTTTCGTCACGCCATACCAGCATTGGCTAACATCGGACATACACATTACCTGTTGGGTGAATACGAAAAGGCCCTGCCTTTTTTGTTAAAAGCCATAGAAATCATGCATGACACAGGGATTACAAGAAACCGGTGGGTTACCTATTCGCATGTTTATCTATGCTATGAAGGGTTAAACCAAATCGAAGACGCATTGAAGTATCACAAGCTCTATTCGTTTGAGCATTCAAACTTCCAAAATAATCTGATTGATCAACTGGAGGCTGGATTACAGATGCGATATCAGACGGAGCAAAAGGAAGAAACCATCTTCAGGCAAGCTGAGTGGATTTCGCATCAACATAGAATGCTTGTTCTGTATATCAGTATCGCTGGGTTACTGATAATTGTGCTAGCAGGCATGTTCTTCAGCATAAGAAGCATCAGGAAAAAGAAATCATCCCTTCAACAACTTAATCAGGATCTGGACACAAGAAACAAACAAAACGAAGTACTGCTGAAGGAAATTCATCACCGGGTGAAGAATAACCTGGAGATGGTAAAAAGTATGCTATCGCTGCAATCAGCTCAAATAAAAGATTCAGAAGCAAAAAACGTGTTGATTGCCTGTCAACAGCGGATTCAGTCTATGGGAATCGTGCACCAGAAGCTCTATCAGGGGAAAAACCCTGGCAGTGTTGAAATGAAAGACTATTTTATCAATTTATGCCAGGGGATTGCTGACACCTTCAACTTAGGCAAACAAGTAACCATCAAATGCAAGATGGATGAGCTTGAACTGGATCTGGATGCAGCAATTCCAATAGGTTTGATAGTAAATGAGCTGATAACAAACTCCATGAAATACGCATTCCCTGATCATAAAAGTGGGAGGATCACCATCAGCTTATCAAAAAAACAACCTAATTCAATCATGTTATGGGTCGCTGACAATGGTGTGGGAAAATCATTAAGCAGGGTTTCAAACGGAACTGGTTTCGGCATGCAGCTTATTTATCTCCTAACGAAACAACTAAACGGAACAATTCGTGAGTTTAATTGTGCCGGGACATCGACATTTTTTCAATTTAGAATCAGCCATGCAAGGTAAAAAACAACCACCAACAAAAATTATCATCGTGGAGGATGAAATGATCATTGCCACAAACATCTCCATGCAGGTTTCAAATCTCGGTTATGAAGTGCAAGGTGTATACGCAACAGGTGAAGAAGCCCTGACAGCTATCAAAAAATCACAGCCTGATCTGGTCTTATTGGATATAAATTTAAAGGGAGGTATTGATGGCATTGAAACAGCCAGACGAATGCAGCGAAATTATAACATCCCCATTATATACCTTACAGCAAATTCCGATGATGCGCATTTTAATCAGGCAAAATCGACCCATCCACAGGCCTTTATTTCCAAACCATTTAACAACATAGACCTTAAAAGAGCTATCGAGCTTACAGATAGCAGGGTAAAACATGCGGAGAAAATTGAAAACGACAATCTGAACAATAATAAAGTCACACAAGTATTGCATGATTCTATTTTCATTAAAAATCAGGAGAGACTAATTAAGATACCAATTACAGACATCCTCTATATAGAAGCAGAACGCAACTATTGCCGCATATTCACAAAGGAAAAAGAATATTTACTTGTGATGACGCTGAAAGAGATGGATGAGAAACTCCCCGAAGAGCATTTCATGAGAATCCACCGTTCCTTTATGATCAATATCGCCCATATTGATGAGGTGGCTTTAACCTACGTTGCTATGGCCAAAAGGACCATCCCATTGAGCAAATCGTTCAGAGATAACTTGTTAAACCGGCTCCAAACCATATAGCAGGTACTTCCGGAATCCTGCCCGTCAGAAATCGCATTCAATCAGTACCTGCTCCAAATCTTTCAGAATACATCCCGGGTAAACAAAACCATTGCTTCGGACAGTATTTCCGGTCATTCATCCTAAGTCGCTTTGATTGAACGTAAATACGCAGTTTCTTTGCCTCAGAATTAAATAAGTGTTTAATTCCATTATTTATTTTAATATCAAATTTATCAAAACCCAAACCTTA
>SKYG01000213.1 GCA_007128045.1 Bacteroidales bacterium
AATGAACAATCCGTAATGGGAATAAGTCCTGCCCATGTAAGTGTTGACCCGCTGGGATCGTTTGTTTATGTATCCAACTACACTTCAGGTAATGTGAGCATGTATCCCACCCGCGATGACGGTGGGTTGGAAGCAGCCTCTGATGTGGTTCAGCACTCTGGTAGCAGCATAAACCCTAACCGGCAGCAAAGAGCCCATGCACATGCTGCTGATCCTTCACCCGACGGAAGGTTTCTCTATGTTTCGGATCTGGGAATGGATAAAATCATGATCTATGAAGTTGATCGGCAACAGAATGCCCTCATACCCGCATCCACGCCCTGGTTTGAAAATACGCCCGGAGCCGGGCCCCGTCATCTATCAATTAGTGCGGATGGTGCATACGCTTACTCGGCCGAAGAGCTCACTTCAACCATTGCAGTGCTTAAAGTTGATACAAACACCGGGGCTCTGCGGCAGGTGCAGCGGGTATCCATGTTGCCGGATTATTTTGAAGGAAATAGCACTGCGGCAGATATCCATCTTTCACCTGACGGATACTTTCTGTACGCATCCAATAGAGGACACGACAGTCTTGTAATTTTCGCTGTTGATCCATCAACGGGGACATTAAGCCTGGTAGGCCATGAATCCACAATTGGAAAACATCCGCGCAATTTTATGATAGATGAAAACGGAGAATTTGTTTTTGTTGCAAACAGGGATAATAACCATATCGTATTGTTTCGCAGGAACCCTACAACAGGTGAGTTAACCTTCACTGGTGTTGAGGTAAGCGTGCCAAGGGCTGTTTGCGTTACAGGAATGGCGAGGTATCCCTGATGGGATGGCAAATTTATCGCCGGGGTTAAGATGTACTTTCTCATTGTCAGCAACGAAAAGATAGACCTCCCCTTCCACCAGATAAGAAACCTGCTCATGTGGATGTGAATGAAACGGATCTGGTTTTGTTGTTGGTCCGTCACTAAATTCTACGTTAACCATCATCAGGTTTTCCGTTTTGATCCAGCGGCGTTCAATTCCTTCTGCTACTTTAAAAGCAGGCATTTCAACTGTTTAAAATTGTCTGAAAGTCTGAAAGTCTGAAAGTCGAAAAAAAGGAGAAATCTTTTAATCATGCTCATGTGTGTTAAAGCGATTATCATGGGTATTTCATGTGTTCATAATTTTTATATTTCGGTCACATAGCTTGCCCCGATTTTCATCGGGGGAACCGAGCCCTTCGCGAGCTCGGCGAAGCCAATCCATGTATGAACATTCTCCTGTGTGTGAACGAATGTGCACATGCTTATTTCATCATATTTAAAAGCGTAGTTGTTCATTTTTGAAGGTATTGGTTGAGGTGAAGGTTGAGGATGTGTCTTCTTGTCATTGCGACAGAAGATTACAGGTTAACCCCGGTACCCTGGAAAACAGATTCATTATCCCACATGATAATCCACGGGTCTCTCGTCCTGAGCTGAAAATCCCTGATTTCGGCTTTCATTGACTCCAACAATTCGCTGTATGCCGGATCACCTGCAAGGTTCACCACCTCATCCGGGTCTTGAACCATGTCATACAATTCAAACTCCGGCCTATTTATGAATGCATCTATCGAACGTTTGCCAAAATATTCTTCCCCGGCACGGTATATGCCCTGCCAGGTTGACGCAGCCCAGAGGTCAGAAGCAAAAGGATAGGGCAACTGCCAGGCGATGTTCCAAATCAACTTGTACTGGCGATCCTGCACCACCCGCATGGGGTAATACATGGTAATTTCGTGAAAGGTGTGGGAGGCATATACTTTGTCCCAGCCCTCGGGCTGTTCATCCTCAACAATACCTTTGAATGACCTGCCGTGAAAATAAATAGCAGTAGGATCTATGCCTGCAAAGTCAAGAATGGTGGGTGTTAAGTCTGACCATGAAACCATCGCGTTGTTTACAATGTCGCCCTTTTCTATCCAGGGTGTCCATACTATTAGCGGCAACCTGATTCCCGGATCATACAAGGTGGTCTTCGCACCAGGAAAGGCAATCCCATTGTCTGATATATAGATAATAACTGTATTGTCCATCTTGCCCGAAGCCTCGAGTATCTCAAGCAAACGGCCAATACCCTGGTCGATGCGTGCCACCGACTGGTAATACTCAGCCAGCTCCTCTCTGGTCTCTTTGGTGTCGGGAAGAAAGGGAGGGACGATCACCTCTTCAGCAGTGTAAGTCATGACATGTTCACCAGGGTAACCCCCGGGAATGTTCCCAAAATTATTGGGTAAATACCATGGATCACTCCGAAATGGATGCCCTCGATGAGGATCGTCAAAACAGAAATACAAGAAAAATGGTTTCTTTCCGTTGATCACACCCCTTGTCTTTTCAGCCATCTCCAGGGTACTCCGGGGATCACATTCCAACACTTCCTGAAAATAATACACACGCTCAGGGGCAAGATGATACTTGCCGATCCTGGCCGTGTGATATCCTGCTGCCTCAAGGTATAAAGGCAACGACATCACCGTATCAAATGTTCTGAAATGATGGTAATCATGCTCATGGCCGTAATGTCCGATGGCATGGTTGAACCTGCCGGTAAGGATCACCGACCTGCTGGCACTACAACTCGCACTGGTACAATACGCATTGGTGAACCTTACCCCCTCTGCTGCTAGTCTGTCAAGATGGGGCGTGTGCACCACCGGGTTGCCATAGCATCCCAGGGCATCAGTACCGTGATCATCAGCAACCAGCAGGATGATGTTGGGACTGTCCGGCACAAGTTGTTCCTTTTTAGGACCATTACATCCTGCTGAGATCATCAGGGCAGATAACAATGCCCCTCCTGTCAAATTTTTTGTAATCATATGTTTTCATTTTTGGGGTTTCTATATCTCACGCATACAAATATATGAAACAAAAATGGTAAGCTGTTTGCAAACTATTCTGGCATGTATGCCCTTGCCAATTGTTTCCACCTCCCAATGCGATCCATTGAAAAGAATATTTACAGGTGTTTCATAATACCTGATATTTTGCAATGCTTATCCCAGGCCCTGCTGATTTCGTTCTTAGCTCGAACAGTCAAACAGTCGCAAAAAAGTTTAAAGTTTAATGTTGAAGGTTTAACGTGATAGCCTGGCAACGGCATGTGACTCACTCTGCGTTGCTGATTTTGTAAACCCGCAACATGGTGGGCTCTGGCCATGGTTCCGGGACTGGCCGGTCGCGGTTTGAACCGCCATGTTCCCAGCGTAGATAATAGGAAACCCCCTCCAGGTCCGATCCGTCGGAGTCGGCGATAAGGTTTACCTGCATCGGTCCGCCAGATCGACGCAGATCGGGGTCTGGAACAACCTGAAAATCTGATTCGGGTCGGGACAATTTCTGCCGCCATTCG
>SKYG01000289.1 GCA_007128045.1 Bacteroidales bacterium
AAAAATATCTTTTAACCACTTAAAACCCCCATCAACCCCAACACACCCCCACCGTGAACCAGGAAACCTTCGCAAACATCAGCAAGATCATCGAACGCGACACCAAGGTGACCACCTACAAGTTCGCGCTGCTGAGGGGCGTGATCGACATCATCCTGGAAAACTCGCCCTATATTCATATACAGGATGGACGGGCATCTATTCCGACCGGGTTATTGGTGGAAAAATGGATGGTGTATTACTACCCCATATTTGATTCAGAAGAATACATCCCACAGATCTATGGCAACGCCAACATCGCCTTCCGCGACAAGTTCCTGGATGTCATCAGGTATTACAAAGATAAAGGCGGGTTATCGGTTTTTTACAACGACTTGAAGTACAAAGGCATCCCGCAAGAAATCCGGGTTGATTTTTTGGCACTTGCAAATAAAATGGCAGACACCATTATAAAGATGCCAATGAAATACATTGGCCGGTCAATTACCGACGAATACTACTCCATCTTTAACTATGAGAGACCACGGTTGCGAAACATCAGCCATGAAATAAACCTGAACTGGCTCATTCATCAATATGGTAGTTTCTCCATTCCGGCCGACTATTTTGAAGCGTTCAGTTTACTGGGCAGCTTCATGAACGGTAAAGACTCCATCTTTCTCAAATGGGCTGAGTTTTCAGTCAATGCATCAAAAGAACCACTTGCCATTGAGCGTGTTATCGGGAAGGTGCTCATCAGCCCAATCACCGACAGGGACGTGCAACAATCCAAAAAGATATACAAGGAGATTTTGAGCGAGCAGAAGCAGGTATATTGTGTGTGGACAGGCGCAGAAATAATCAGGTACGACATTGATCACATGATCCCGTTCTCTGCATGGAAAAACAACGACCTTTGGAATTTATTGCCAGCCAGACCAAATGTGAACAGAATCAAAAGAAACAAGATCCCGGATGCTGATACAATCGAGGAGTACAAGACAGCACTTGAAGAGTCTGAAGGCGACGTGGAAATGATGTAAACGTGGCCACCATCCGCAACTTCAAGGGCCTCGAATCCAATGACAGGAAGTGGTGATCCTATTTTTATTATACCGAATTCGGTACAATTAGAAATACTGCCGGCAGTAACAATTTTATCTTATCAGTAAAAAATTGGATCGATGCGACCAATGCTATTGGCATATCCGCGAAAGCTGCTACGGACTGGCGTGCTGAAAATCCAGATGCCCTTTTACTTTCTCCCTTACATAGTCTTTCAATGCCTGCGGCCGCACAATGCTTATTTCGCCGGGTAGGCTCAGCACGAAGCGTCCGATGCCGGCCATATCGCAAACACGTGTTTCGAGCAGGTATGCCAGGTCACTGGTTTTGCGGGCAAACTTTTCGGCCATGGGGTATTCCTCGATCAGCAGCGAATAGGCCCGCATGCTCAATTTGAGCTTTACGGCAGTGGTTTGGAAGCCGGCCATACGGAATACATCTGTTTCACCCATTTTGTGCATGCCGGGGTATTGATAAGCCGTATCCAGCACTTCGACAGCCGAAAAGCGCGAGGTGCGAAACAGCTTGTTTTGCCGGTCGGTGGTGTCGAAGGCCCACAGCGAGCTGTAGTGGTAGGTGAATCCGATGGGTTCTACCAGGCGGTCGAGGATGGTGCCGCTGTTGGCCGAGTGGTAGTTCTTCAGGACTACCTGCCTTTTTTCTGTAATGGCATTGAGCAGGTTCAGGATGTTGTCGGTATCTTCGGGGCGGGTAATGGCGCGGGCCACCCGCTTGAAGTCGTAGAGCGAATACAGCTTGTCGATGAGCTTGCTGCGGAAGCTGTCGTGCCCATCGGCTTCGATGCGGTGGATGGCGCGGCTAAGCAAGAACGACTCCTCCTCGCTGAAGTGCAGCAGCTTCTCCAGCTTCATGCCCCGCTGGTGGCGGCTCACGCGGTAGTACTTATTGCTCACCTTCTCGATCACGAAGCCCACATCGCGCAAGGTGTTGATGTAGCGATACACCGTACGCGGGTTGATGTCATCACATAGCCTGGCCAGCTCCTGCACGCTGCGCCCGAAGTTGTGGTTGAGCAGCATCAGCATCTTCAGGGTGCGCAGCAGGGTGGCTTGTTCTGACATGGCTTTTTCTCTTTTCGTGGGATGAAGATGAAATTCACTGGCAAGATAGAAAAAAAATGACACAATTTTGTCGCGAAAACGCGCAAGTTTTTTTTTAAAAATTGCAGCCTTTTATGAAAAGAAGAAGCCATGAAGTACGCATCGGTTCCGGAGACGCGCTCAATCTCGCCTCTACTGGCAGTGTCAATTGATGAACGGATTATAATGCCGCATTATAGGCGAAAGATGTTGAACCCCTGCATATCCACCTTTTGTCCTTTGACCTTCGACCTTCGACTTTCGACTTTTTTCCCCTCCGACACCATTTGTCAAAAACACCTCTTTTCTTTGCATTGGGATAATTGATTAGCAGGCTGACATTTTGTTGGAAGCGGAACTTGGGCATGCAACCACACCGTTGGGCTGTATATTTTTGTTCAATAAGCCATTTTATCAGAATAAAATGTATGTTTGTATGCAAAAAACCATCACAACCCCATGAGAGAAACCATTGACGTTCATAAGGTCTTTGCCGGGTATTTTACCGGAGTGGAAGCCCTGGCCTATGCCGTTTCAAAAACCCTGGAAGAAGGCAGCATCTGCCTGGACCTAAAATCATTTCTACAATCCGTTGAGACTAATGACGAGTCCTGGCAGCAGAACCCCTTCAAGGAAGAAGCAAAACCAGTGGATGAAATGATTGCGGATGATCAATTTGTTACCGATTCCGCTGAGACACTCAAACCTTTTGTGATTCAGAACGGCAAAGTCTACCTCCATCGCTACTTCACCTACGAAACGCAGATCATCGAGCACATTCAACGACTGGGTAAGAACTTTCACATCATCACCGGTGGGCCGGGTACCGGGAAGACATACGGGGTGGCGAGTAAGCTGGTAGAGCTGTTCATAGGCAATCATGATCTGAATGTGGCCATGGCGGCGCCTACCGGCAAGGCTGCCACAAGGATGGAAGAATCCATTAGGAAATTTACCGGTGATCCCAAGAATAACTTAACAACGGAAATAAAGGAGAAACTGAACGCACTCAAAGCTAAGACCATCCACCGCCTCCTGGGCTATATTCGCAACAGCGTATTTTTCAGGCACAACGAAAACAAACCCCTGCCCTATGATGTCGTGCTCATCGACGAAGCATCCATGATCGATGGGGCCATGATGGCCAAGCTGCTCAGCGCAATTAACGCTGAAACCACATTTTACCTGATCGGCGACAAAGACCAGCTGG
>SKYG01000146.1 GCA_007128045.1 Bacteroidales bacterium
ATTCACCATTCTCAATTCACCATTCACCTTTCACCATTCACAATTCACATTCACCATTCACCATTCACCATTCACAATTCACATTCACCATTCCCACCGGCTCTATTGAGAATACGGCATGATCGTATACGAGAACTTATACACCCTTCTGGGTAACTGATAGATGTGGTGTACCGGTTTACCCCAGCTGTTGTCTCCGCCAACTCCCATCTGCCTGTAGTCCAGGTTAAGGTTGATATAATTCTTCTCATGAAGATGGTGTTGATAGATCAGTGGCCTGCCAGTGCCGCCGTCAGGATGATCGAATTGTTCTTTGTCGTAGCGCATGGCTCCGAATGAGAAGGGGATTTCCGCAAACACCTTCATGCCGTAGGTGCCGGTACCAATATCCAGCCATCTTACATCTGTTTTATACCCGGTTTCCTGCGGCCGTATATACGGATAATACATCCCATCAATAGAATTGTTGTAAATGCCCACCATGGCGCTGGTGTTTCTGTCGACATAGTTCTCATGTGGACCGCGGCCATACCACTCAACCTGATCCATGTTTTCCGGGATCTGCAGAAGTGTTCCCAGCCTGAACATGTTTTCACTCCTTCGGTTCAGGTCGGGCTCAAAATGGTAGTCAGCCCGGATCAGGCCATTGTTTTGGATGGTATAAGTGGTGTGAAATGTAGCATGTACCTCATCGATACGTTTTGATACATCAAATACCACTGCTGCTGAGGAGGCTGACGTTTTCCGCATGTTTATGACATAGGCATTCTTACCAGCATCTTTCCATAAAGACATGCTTCTTTGATACCCGGGACCATAGTCGTTATCGACAGGTACCCTCCAGAAATCCGGACGGGGTCCTTGCTCCACGATCATGTTTCCTCCCTTGCTTAAACTGGTAAAGGTGCCTTTCTCCCGATCCATGAACAGCTCTGTATCTCCAACAATTACCTGCCATCCACCATTACTTTCACTTACCTGTATAGGAGATGTTAGTGCGGGAGGTTGTGGTAAGGCCTGTCCCTTTTGCAGTAATACCTGCTCATAGGCTGCTTCAAAGCCTTCTTTTAGCAGACCTCTGTCTTTTTTTAGGATAAACCGGAAGTTCGCAAAGTATTCTGCATTTTCATCGATATTAATACCTGTAGCTGACAAGTCAATGCTGATGGGAATGGACCTGCCGGGTGCGGCTGTCAATCCATCAATACTCATGTGGCGCACCACTTGCCCGTTTTCGGTTATTTCAATATCTATCCGGTAATCGGCCAGCGATTTGAAAAAGTACTTGTTCTCGATTTCAAATTTTCCTGCCTCCTGATCAACTGTATGTACTGCAATATGTTGATATACTTTCTTTACTTCATAGGCATGTGGGTTAAACCTGCGGTCAGGGCTGATCACCCCATTGATACAGAAAGCCCCGTCATGACGTTCATTTTCCTGTCCGAAGTCGCCCCCATAGGCAAAGTATTTCTCTCCCTGCGCATTGGTATTGGTGAGGCCCTGGTCGACCCAGTCCCAAATAAAACCTCCCTGAAGCACATCGTACTTTTCTATGGTTTTCCATGTGTCGGCCAGGTTTCCCATGCTGTTACCCATTGCATGTGCATACTCGCACAATATCAGTGGCCGGTATGTTTGTGGCTGCAGGGCATAGTTTTCAAGTTCCCAGCGATCATCGTACATAGGTGCCACGATGTCGGTATGTGCCTTTTCGCCTGCCTGCTCAAACATGACAGGTCGACTGTCAACACTTTTTATCCAGTCATACGCTTTGACAAACACCTCGCCATCACCGCATTCATTGCCAAACGACCAGGCGATGACAGAGGGATGGTTTTTGTCTCTCTCATACATGCGTTCGATCCGGTCTAGGTGTGCCCTTTCCCATTCGGGGTCTGCAGCGATATGATAGTCATATGGCCTTTGCAATGCAGCTCCGAGGCCATGTGATTCGACATTGGCCTCGTTTACAACGTACAGGCCATAGCGATCGCACAGGGTGTACCAATAAGGGTCATGGGGGTAGTGTGCTGTTCTGACTGCATTCATGTTCAATTCTTTCATCAGCCGGATATCTTCTTTCATCAGCTCTCTGGAAATATAGTGTCCTTTATCAGGGTCATGTTCATGGCGGTTCACTCCTTTTAACAAAACAGGCTTGCCATTTACCAGCAGCTGGGAGTGTTTGATCTCCACACTTCTGAATCCTGTTTCTGTATGATGCACCTCAAGAGTTTCTCCCCGCTGATCCTTTAGGATAAGCACAAGATCATACAGGTTTGGTATTTCTGCCGACCATTGTTTTACTTCGGATATACTTGCTGAAAACGTGGCAATACCTTTACCATCCTGTAGCCTTACAGATGTATTTTCCGACAGTATGGGCTGATCGTTGTCATATAATTGCAACGATACGGTATATGTGCCCCTTCTGTTGTTTTTTGATGTGATGTCTGCATTCACTTGCAGAATGCCATTTGTATAAGATGCATCCAAACCAGCATCGACTTTATAATCACGTATGCGTGTTTGTGGCGTCGAATACAGATACACATCGCGTTTGATGCCGGAGATCCTCCAGAAATCCTGGCACTCTAAGAATGAACCGTCACTCCAGCGGTACACCTCTACGGCGAGGGAATTGGTACCGGAGCGAATATAGGGTGTGATATCGAATTCAGCTGGTGTTTTTGATCCTTGGCTGTACCCAACTTTCTGCCCGTTAACCCATACATACATGGCTGACTTCACCGCTCCGAAGTGCAGGTAAACGGATCTGCTATCCCATTCTGATGGGACGGTAAAAGAGGTTTTATATGATCCAACCGGATTGTTCTCTATGGGTATATAGTCCAGTACGGGTGGCTCGGGGGTTTTCCTGGGCGAAAACTCAAAAGGGTGGTTCATATACATAGGCACTCCGAACCCCTGCACCTCCCAGTTGCCTGGTACCTCGATATCATGCCAGCTATCGGTGTCGTAATCATCACGGTAAAAATCTACTGGCCTGCTTCCAGGGCCATCCGAATAGTTGAACTTCCATATCCCATTAAGCGATTTATAAAATGGAGATTCCCATCTTTCAGACGACAATGCTTCGTCAATGGTGGAAAATGGAACAGACCCGTTTCGGGGTGTTTCCCTGTTGATCTCAAGTACGTTCAGGTTTCTCCAGTCTTGTGCATGAAGTTGCAAAGCCAGACTTGACAATAGGATCAAAATAATCTTTTTCATGGGGATGTTTTAGGTTGTTTATATAACTTGTTGATTAAGCAATGTTAAAGATGGTTTCAACTTGCAAATATTGTAAAGAAA
>SKYG01000351.1 GCA_007128045.1 Bacteroidales bacterium
ATGTAAACCTGTTTTATGACGAAAACTGATGTGGAATGCCCCAAAGAATCGCACTTTTTCTTATTGTCTTATTGTCTCTGATACAGGTACAAGGTTTTTCTCAGCATATCGTGATTAATGAGGTGATGGCCTCAAACTCCAGGGTTCTCTCAGATAAGTATGGTGCCTTTGAAGACTGGATTGAACTCTATAACGCCGGAGATGAACCGGTTAACCTGCAAGGATATGGGTTGTCGGATGATGCTGCAAACCCCTTTAAATGGGTGTTTCCTTCTTTTACCCTCATGCCGGATTCGTTTCTGATTGTGTGGGCTTCGGGCAAGGACATATATACCAGCCCTGGCAGCTTTGTAAATGGTATCTATAGAAACTATTACCAGCAGATACCGGGCACAACGGTAGAAGATCTGATCACACATACGTCATTTCCCGGCAAACCGACCATACGTGACATATTGCCCAAAGCTTTTGAAACGCCAACGAATTTCGCGGAAAATTACGGACAACAACTATATACATGGATCAACCCCCCCATCACAGGTGAGTATACCTTTTGGGTCTCAGGCCGCGACCAGTGCCAGTTATATTTAAGCACCTCTGAAGACCCGGAGGATGCGGAACTCATCGCCCATGTTCCGGAGCATACAAACCCCCGGCAATGGAATAAATACCCTGAACAACGATCCGAAAAGATATTTCTTGAAGCTGAAAAACGGTATTATCTGTCGGCCTATATGAAACAGGGCATGGGCATCGACAACCTGGCTGTTATGTGGATGTGGCCGGATAACCATCTGGAAGTGCCGCTGAGTGCCGAACATTGCTATGTCCCCGCCGGAAATATGCATACGAACTTCAGAATTGCCGCTGCGGGAGAAAACATCCTGCTGACCGCCCCCGGCGGAGAACTAGTCGATGAAACAGGTGCTGTGCCTATCCCATCCAATAGTTCCTATGGAAGAACAAAGGATGGTGGTGGAGACTGGGCCTGGTTCGATGAACCCACTCCGGGACTGTCTAATAACAGCATGGAGCCATTTGAAGGAATACATACACAACCTGCTATAGTGCCTGACGGTGGTATATATTCCACCCCGGTCGAGGTACAATTGTTAGCGGATGATGATAAGGTAGATATATATTATACATGGGATGGGTCACTGCCTTGTGAAGACAATGGCATATTATATACCGGGCCATTTGAGGTGGATAGTACTGTTTATCTTAGGGCCATAGCAACAGGGCAGGGCCGACGGCACAGTGCGGTTGCCGGTGCCGGCTTTACCATGCTGGACGAAGATTTGCAGGACTTCAGTTCCAACCTGCCGGTTATGGTCATCCATCAATACGATACACTGATCACGCCAGGAAGACGTAGCAGTGCCTTTATGATGGTTGCAGACCAGACAGGTGATGGCAGGACAAACCTTTCCATCGATCCTGTATTCAAAGGCAGGGCGAACATCAATATCAGGGGGAGTACCTCACAAGATTACTACAAAAAAGGATATGGGATACACCTACTGGAAGAAGACCATAGCAACAGAAAAGTATCATTACTCGGAATGCCTGAAGAACATAACTGGGTGCTACACGGGCCATATTCTGATAAAACCCTGATAAGAAATGCCTTGTCGTACAGCTTGAGTAATGATATGGGACAATATGCCCCCAGAACCCGGCTTCTGGAGTTGTTTTTACATGATGGAAATGGTCCATTATCCAATGATAGTTATGTCGGAGTATATTTGTTGGTGGAACGCATCAAGATTGCTCCCGGACGTGTTGACATACATAAACTGGAACCACATCATAATGATTTCCCGGAAGTAAGTGGTGGTTATATCTTTAAAAAAGACGGTCTGAGTCTAGGAGAGTTTGCCTTCAGAACCCAAAGAAATAGCTTTTATGTGAACGTTCGTCCCAATGTAAACGATATCAGCAGGGCGCAACATGATTACCTGGTTGCTTATCTGGATACCATTGAGTCGGTGCTGTTTGGGCCGGATTTCAATGATCCGGAGGCTGGATACACGAACTATCTGGACATACCTTCATTTATCGACTACCACCTTATTCAGGAGCTGCTGAGAAATATTGATGGCTTTAAAAAAAGTACCTTTTTCTATAAGGATCGTGGCGGCAAGCTTATAATGGGTCCGATGTGGGACATGAACCTGGCCCTTGGGAATGCTTATTATCAGGAGGGATGGAACCCCGTAGGATGGCAGCACGCGACCTTGTCGCAGCCTGAGTATATGTATGGATGGTATACCCGGTTGTTTGCGGATGAATCCTTTGCGGATGCCTATAAAGAGAGATACAGAAACTTACGCTCGGGGGTGTTTTCAAACAGCTATATCAGAAATAAGATCGAAGGTTATTACGAACTGCTGAACGAAGCTCAGGTGCGCAACTTTGAACGGTGGAGAATTCTTGGAGGTAACATCTGGCCGAACTATTTTATCGGAGCCACCTATGAGGAAGAGGTGGAGTGGATGACCGACTGGATCATGAAGCGCCTGGCCTGGATGGATGAACAGCTTGACGTTGGCAACCTGCCTCCGGTACAGACCAGAGATTTTGATCGGCCGGTAGAACTGTTTGAGGGGGGCGACCCATTAACGATTTACCTCGATCATTTCTTTGAAGACCCGGCAGGTGAAGAACTGGAATACATTATGTGGGTCGACCAGCCAGCGATACTTAATATCGTTCAGGGTGATCAAGGTCATCTATTGCGTGGAACAAAAGCTGGTTCCACAAAGCTGAATATACTGGTTAGCGATGGTTTCAACCCCCCATTAAGTGCAGAAATGAACATCCTTGTGTACCCTGAACCCTGGAAATTGTCTGAAAATGACTTTTTGTTTGACTTCTGGAGCCCGGATGAACCTGAAGGAAGCTTCCCCCCATCAATGATTTTCCTGCAAACCAATGAAACCGACCCGGTACTTACGACACCTCTGTTAGATGCCTACCATATTCCTGAAGATGAATATGCCGAAGAAGATGCAGAGCATATTGGTTTTCCTTACCGGAATACCCGTAGAACCAGGATCAATGGATTAGGGACTGATGGCATCTCACTGATCAACACAGGCCGCGACAGGGACCTGGGTGCTGTGGTGCTATCTTTGAACACGGAAGGGCTTGAAGGTATTCTGCTCGACTGGAAGGCTTCTACCTTGCTGGCCAATTCACGGGTGTATCATTTGCGGTTACAGTACCGAACGGGATTGAACATGCCCTGGAATGACTGGCTTGATGACGATGGCTATGGACTAGAGTATAAAAGAAATAGTGAATCGGGTC
>SKYG01000211.1 GCA_007128045.1 Bacteroidales bacterium
ATGAATAGAGAGAACCCGGCAATCAACAATATGCTAAGCAGCAGTCCGTGATTGGATAAAGGTATCATGGCAAAGTCCTGACCGCATATGAAAGCAGGGTCATTGGGATCAGTAACATCCGACAATAAGTATGGGAATACCTCTATATCACCGTCAACCATGTCAGCAATCAATGTGGGATCGATGGTACCCCACCAGTTACATGTTGCATCCAAAGACCCGATTTCATTCTTGCTTGGTTCAAACTGAAATACTCCAATGCTAATGCCATACTCAATATTATTGATGATCTGGTTGTTGTTTGCAGAGATTGTTGTGTAATCCTCCGATTCAAACAATAAACCGATACCGTTTCCTTCAAATAAGTTTTGGTATATGTTAGCAATGATTGTTTCATCATTCAATAAATACATTCCGGCAAACAAGTTGTCGATGAAGTCGTTATCATATACATCCAGCATCATGTTTTCTTCCTCAATATTTAGAACGAAAAGCCCCATGTAGTTGTTGCTGAAGACATTGTCAGTGACCTCATAAGACCCTGTACCCAGGTTCTGAATCAAAATGCCTACAATTTGTTCTTGAATGTCGTTGCCCGAAATCTTAACGTCAAGGGATTGTGCATTTTTTGATGGTTCAGAAACACCGAAAAAATTTAAAACAACAATACCCAAAGATTCCCCCATTCCGAATATTTCATCAGCATCAATACGGTTGTTGTTGAACTCCCAGGTACCTCCGCTCATCGACTTGTTTGTTTTCAGGGGGCTGATGACGGGCAGTTTTAAGTTAATATGTGGAATAGGGGAGGCACTCCTAGCTATATCCTCAGATCGAGGGGGTACCCCGAAGCCAAAAAAACCGATAGAACTGTTGCTAACCACATTGTCTTCAATCACCATAAAAGGAGTTGCGACGAATAGGCCTGCCGTAGGGATGTATGAGAATGCATTGGCGGCGACGGTGTTGTATCCATCCAGTCCTGCAAGAAATATACCAGTTGATGGTCCTGCTAATGAAGGATCTTCAGGCAAATCTTTTTGAGGTGTATTGATAACTGAGGTGGGGTATATGCTGTTTTCACTGATCAATACATTGCTGGCATAAAGGATTTGGATGGCTCTGGACCCTTCATTAAATAAAATGAATTCAGTATTGTCACCCTCCGAAACAATGTTGTATAGTTCATTGTCTGTAATCACAACGTCATATCCGTCGTGAAGTGACTTGTCAGTAAAAACCTGACTGCCGATAATATTAATGCCGATAGCAGTGTAAGTGTTTAGATCATCACCAACCAAGGAAATGATATCATATATTTCACTGTTGGTGATGGCAATACTGCCAGCATTGGTTATTTTAATCCCAAATACATCAGCATTTTCCTGCTGTATGCTGTGCACTTTAATGTTGTCGAATACCAGATCATAATAAATGGCTTTAATACCGGTATTGATAGATGGATGTAAATCACAGTCAAACTCAATGCCGGTAATGGTCACTGCAACAGAAGATAATTTTTCAGGTTCGTTACTCTTCGTACCAGCTGTAATTTCGACCAGAGGTATTGCATAGACAGGGGTATTTTTACCGGGATCATAAGTCGGAGGTTTGACAATGGTCCCTTCAGCTCCGTTGATGGTGAGTGGTTTCGGAATGAAAAGAGTCTCGGTGTAAGTTCCTGTAGCTACCTCAATGATGCCATCAATAGCCACCATATCGATAGCATGTTGGATGGTTCGCCAGGGGCTGTCAACAGATAATCCGTCGTTGCTATTGTCTCCGGTAGTTGAAACATAATGCGTTGTCTGCGCAAACAACATTGCCGGCATACACAACCACAATAACATAAAGATAATAGTAAAACGATGCTTCATAATAGGATGTTTTTATAATTTAGAGACAAATATATCAATAAATATAATGTGATGTACGTTGGTGATAAATGTTTTCATTACATGTTTTATTTTGATGGGGTATGGGAGATATTATAATTTGAAGAAAAAATATCAATAAGCCAGAAGGCGCCCACGGATTATTAACCATATGGTAATTAACATGATTTTTATATCAAGGCTGTGTTTTCTAAGAAAACGTCCGGTCTGTGTTACGCCTCTGTGTCGTTTATTGCGGATGTTAAGGTTTTGGTTAAGGACACTGGACGTGGTGACCGATGGTTGGGTATTTGACGTGGTGGTGTTATTATAAAAAATTCAGCTATATTTGCAAAAGAAACACCTGGTTCCGAAACGATAGTTTCCGAACTATTTGTTTCTAAACACAAAACCATCATGGAGTTTTACAACAGAGAAACAGAAATAGCAAGGTTGCATGACATTCAAAAACAATCGCTGGCAACTGCCCGGTTTACCGTGATTACAGGAAGAAGGCGAATTGGGAAAACACAATTGCTTTTGTATGCAACAAAAGAACAGCCAACGCTTTATTTTTTTGTGGCGCGAAAAGCTGAGAGCTTTTTGTGTCAGGACTTTATGCAGGAAATAAAAGAGAAGCTGCAAATACCAATCCTGGGCGATGCCAGCAGTTTTGGCAGCTTGTTTAAATTCCTGATGGAACATTCAAAAACGACCCCATTCAATCTGATCATTGATGAATTCCAGGAGTTTTTTCACATTGCACCATCGGTTTACAGTGAGATGCAAAAGTACTGGGATGTCAACAAAAATGAAAGCAAAATCAACCTGATGGTTTGCGGGTCTGTTTTTTCATTGATGCACAAAATTTTTGAGAACGCCAAAGAACCGCTTTTCGGACGCGCAACACATCTGATGAAGATTCGTCCTTTCACAATACCGGTATTAAAACAGATTCTGAACAGCCATCATCCATCATGGACACCTGATGATCTCCTTGGTCTCTTTTGTTTTACTGGGGGCGTAGCAAAATATGTTCAGGTATTGATGGATGAAGGTGCTTGTACCACCTGGGAAATGACTAACACAATCATTCGGGAGGATTCTTTGTTGCTGCAAGAGGGCAAAAACATGCTCGTGGAAGAGTTTGGGAAAGAGTATGCCACCTATTTCACCATTTTGTCGGCCATTGCCAGGGGGGAAAACACCAGAAGCAAAATTGAAGCGGTTGTAAAAAGGGAAGTAGGTGGTTACTTAACAAGAATGGAACGCGACTATAACCTCATTTCGAAAGCCATACCCCTTTTTGCAAAAACCGAAACCAAAAATGTAAGGTATATCATTGAAGATAACTTTCTTACATTTTGGTTCCGGTTTGTGTACAAGTATAGTCATATCATCGAGATAGGCGGCTATGATGAATTGAAAAAAATTATTGCGCGAGATTTTCCCACTTTCTCTGGAAAAATGCTGGAAAAATATTTCCGGAAAAAACTCATGGAGGAAAACAGGTTTACCCGCATTGGTGGCTATTGGGATAGAAAAGGAGAAACGGAAATTGACCTGATTGCGGTAAATGAACGTGAGAGATTTGCCGAGTTCATTGAGATAAAGCGTAACCCTTCGGAAATAAACCTCGACATACTGCGTGAAAAAAGCCATTCGTTTTTTCGAACCACAGGCAAACTAAAGGATTATAGCATCCGCTACCGGGCATTGTCACTGGAAGAGATGTAGGAATAAGGCAAACACCGGGTGATTTGGTCAGAAATACGACCATATAGAGGTGCACAGCCGTGCATCCCCTTGAAGTTAGGCTTATTTCCCATATAAGAGTCTGCGGAATTATAGAAAGTTATTGTTCTGAACACTGATTGTTGACCTTGCAAATAGCTTGCAAGATCATATAGACCAATAAGGTTTGCTAGCAGCACCCCTCAAACAAACCTGAAATATAGTCATTGGCAGGGCCCATGGCGACATCCAACGGTCGACCTGATTGTATGGTAAAGCCCTCTTTTAATATGATGACGTTGTCAGCCAGAATCATGGCATCACGGGTGTCGTGGGTAACGAATATGGCGGTGAGGTTTGCCTTTTGAATAATCTCCTTAATATCATAACGCATTTTTTTTCTTAAGGTGGTATCTAAATTGCTGAATGGCTCGTCGAACAGGATGATATCCGGCTCCGGTGCCATGGCCCGCGCCAGAGCTACCCGCTGCTTCTGCCCCCCTGATATCTGATGGGGATAACGCTTCTCCAGGCCTTTTAAACCGGTGAGCTCCATGATGGATGCCGCCTTCTCTTGCTGTTGCTGCTTCGGCATCCTGAACAACCCGAAGGTGATGTTCTCCAACACCGTCATATGCGGGAACAGGGCATAGTCCTGAAAAACGATGCCAACACCCCTGTTCTCAGGTTCTGTAAATACATGCCTGCCGCAAACCAACCTGTCGCCCAGCCATATCTCCCCATCCGTCAGCGTCTCAAAACCCGCTATCATTCGCAGGATGGTAGTCTTGCCACAACCACTCTCCCCCAATAATGCAACGATCTCACCACGCTCCACATCCAGCGAGACATCGTTTACCGCAGAGGTCCCCGACCTCGTAAACCTCTTTGTTAACCCACGAATCTTTAACATTGTCATGTTTAATCATTCTTTTTGGAACTATTAACTCCTCACCTTTTAAACTCTTAAACTTTTCTCTTTTATATTACATCATCTTTTTTGACATGTTATTCTTTCAATGAACTGTTGATGACCCCGATTCAGATCAACAAATCAACAAATCAACGAATCAACTTTTTTCTTTCGACTTTTGACCTTCGACCTTCCGACCTTCCCATTAACCGATTCAACAAAAACACCGGTATCAATCCCACCAAAATGATGATAAGGGCGGCCGGTGCTGCCTCGGCGATGCGTTCGTCGGATGCGTATTCAAATGCCCGGATAGCGAGTGTGTCGAAGTTGAATGGCCGTAATATCAGGGTGATTGGCAGTTCCTTCAATACGTCTATGAATACCAGCAAGACGGCACTGACCAGCGACCCTTTCAGCAGTGGTATGTTAATATGCCACAGGTTTCTCCAGTTTGAGTGACCCAGAGAGCGTGCTGCCTCATCCAGCGACGTTGATATACGGGCCATCCCGCTTTCAATGGGGTTGTACCCCACCGCCATGAACCGAACTATGTAGGCGAATACCAGAATGCCTATACTTCCGGTGAGCACCACCTGTGTGCCCGGCAGCCACGTCTGTGATTGCTGCTCCATCCAAAGTATAAAAACCATAATGCCGATGGCAACCACTGCACCAGGGATGGCATACCCTATGGTTGATGTGCGTGCAAGCAAGCGTACGAACATTCCAGGGAAGGTCCTCGATGTAAAAGCAATTAACAGCGCGATACAAGCTACCAATAATGATGCGGTAGAAGCCAGCAAAAAGCTGTTGCGCAGCAACTCCCAGAACCGGAAGTCAATGACCTGACCCGCTGTTTGAAGGCTCCAGTACCCCAGCATGGTAGCAGGGATTACAAACCCGGCGGCAAGGGGTATCATGCAAAAGAGGATGGCCAGTGTCGAAGCAACTGCAGACATCTTACGGGGCTTTACAGGACGGTAATTGCTGCCAATCAGGTCGTAACGCTTCTGCCTGCGCTGGTATCGCTCCAGCAGAATCAGGCCAAATACGATCATCATCAGGTAGGTGGACAGCTTCATGGCAGATGCCGGACTGCCAAAAGCAAACCAGGCAGTGAATATACCGGTGGTGAAGGTGTCGACACCAAAATACCTGACCAGCCCGTACTCATTGAGAACCTCCATGAGCACCAGCGATACCCCGGCAACCAGGGCCGGACGCGACAGTGGCATGACGATCTTGAAGAATGTGCTTAACGGGCTGCGCCCCAGCGAGGCCGATGCCTCAAACAATATGGTCGACTGCCTCAGGAAATAGGCGCGGGTGATCAGATACACGTAAGGGTATAGCGACAGCGACAGGATGATGATGGCTCCCGGCAACGAAAGGATGTTGAAAAACAGGTAAGGGCCGGTGTCAACCCCAAAGCTGTTGCGAAAGAATACATATACCGGCGATGTATAATCAAGTATGCCTGCCCAGGTGAACCCACTGATATAGGCTGGGATGGCTATAGGGAGTATGAGCGCCCACTGGAAAATCCTGCGCCCCGGGAACTGGTACATGGTCACCAGCCAGGCAGCTCCAAGTCCGAATATGGTGGTTAAAAGACCCACCCCAATCATCAGAATTACCGTGTTTAATACATATCCGGGTACCAAACGATGCAGTATATGTTCCCAGACCTCATCACCCCTGACAAACAGACTCGGTGTGATCACCATCAGCGGCAGCACCACCAGTAATGAGATAATCAATGTTGATACCACCCACCCATTCGCTGTCAACCGCCAAAGCATTGATTTGGTTCCAATCATAAATGCTCTATCTATTTTCTTCTAATCGCCAAATTCTCAATTCACCATTCACCATTCACCATTCACCATTCTCAAAACTATGTCATTCCCATCCCACCCTGTTAAATATGAACATGGCTTCCTGCAGCTGCGCGTGTATGTGTGCGAGAGAGGTAGTGTCTTCCTTAAACCGGCCCCACGACTGAAGCAATTTGGGCCATTCTGTTTCTGTTGAAACCGGGTATTCGTAATTTTGCTCTGACAATTGTCTTTGTACCGGCTCACTGAGAAGATACCCGATGAGCAGTTCAGCAAGTTCTTTATTTTGGGATGATGATGCAATGCCAATACCGCTGATGTTGATATGTGTACCCCGGTCGCCCTGGTTCGGAAAAAAAATGCCGTGCTGGCGGGCAACCTGACGCTCCTCTGCATTGGTAGAATTCAATAGCAATCCCATATAATAGGTGTTTACAATGGATGCATCTCCCAGCCCGGAAGCACTGGCTTTGACCTGATCACGGTCGTTGCCCTGGGGCCTCCGCGCCATATTGTTTACCACCCCTTGCGCCCAGGCTTCGGCCGCATCAGCGCCAAGAGCTGCAACTATTGAGGCCATCAGTGTTTGGTTGTAATGATTTTGCGACGACCGGACAAGAATCCTGTCTCTCCACGATGGTGTGGCCAGATCTTCGTAGGTACTTAGTTCGGATGGGTCAACCCGGTCTTTGTTATATACGATGACCCTGGCACGCTTGGTCAGTCCGGTCCAGTAATTATCGGCATCACGTAACCAGGAGGGCACCAACTGTAATAGCGTTTCATCAGAAATTGGCTGCAACAGACCCTTCTCTTTGGCAATCACCAGCCTGCCGGCATCAGCCGTGATCAACACGTCGGCAGGAGAAGAGGAACCCTCAAGCTCCATCCGGTTGATGAGCTGATCGGTATCTGCCTTGATCAGGTTGACGCGAATGCCTGTCTCTGCAGTAAACTGCCTGAATAACTCTTCATCGGCCTGGTAGTGGCGACCTGAATAGACATTGACATGCTCTGCATGTGGGGTGCACCCGGAAAAAAACAGGAAGATGATAAAAACTCCGAAATATCCGATCAGGGAAATAATGCTTTTCTTCATTGTAGTGCCAAGATTGACCACAAAAGTAAGCATTTATTAAGAATGTTTCTAAATAATAGTTTTTAGGTTGCGGGTTGCGGGTTGTTGCACCTGTCATTTCGAGCGAAGCGAGAAATCCCCTACATCTTACTCACTACCATATTCTGTTTCTGAGACTGGTATCTTGATCTGGTACTTTTTCCTGGAGCGGTTTGGCAGTTCATAATCACGGAGCCAGGGGTTCAGGATGCGCAACTCCTTGTAGGTAGTGTTGTAATTCAGAGCAAATGCTACCAGGTCGGTAATGGTGGTATCTACTTCGAGTATGAAATATTGATAGGGCTGGTACAGGTCTTCGGGCCTGAAGTGGAAGCCCGCGGCTGTGGGGTCAGAGAATATGGTTTTTACCGCGAGGATGCGAAAAACGTAACGAGATGTTTCTTCATTCAGGTGAAGGTCATAATAATCATTTACTCGCTGTGTTTCCAGTATTCTGCTAAGTCTGGCATTGCCGATGTTATAGGCGGCGGCTGCCAATGTCCAGGAACCAAAGCGATCTTTGGCATTGAGCAGGTACTTGCAGGCTGCCAAGGTTGCTTTTTCGACATGGTAGCGCTCATCCACCTGGTTGTTAACCTCCAGCCCAAGCTCACGTCCGGTTCCACTTAATATCTGCCAAAACCCTGTGGCTCCGGCTGGTGACACCACATTCATAAAGCCACTCTCTATCAGGGCAAGGTATTTGAAGTCGCTGGGAACGCCGTTGGCTCGCAGAATGGGTTCAATGACCGGAAACCACCTGTTTGCCCTCTTGAAAAACAACATGGTTTGAGATTGCCAGTAGGTGTTTACCAGCAACTCACGGTCAAACCGTTCACGGATATCTGTCTGTTTAATGGGAACATGCTCTCCGGCAAACGACAGAGTATCTGGTATGGGAAGGGCGTAGATGCCATAGTGGGTATTGAATGATTGAACATATACCTTTTCAGACTCTTCGGCAGACTTCCGGAATGAGAATAGAACAATAAGCAGTATGGCAACAGCCAGGGAAACAATAAGGAGAAAGAAACGCTTTAACATCGGGGCAAGTTATATTATGGTGTTTGTTAATTAAACTGAGTAAAAATTACTGGTTCGTTGTCAATAAAAAATATTATTTGGATGCTGAGGTTCTTATGGGATGCAACGTATACAAAAGTAAGCATTTCTGTTGATTAGTTACAGTCCAAGGTGCAAATCCATCAAATCCAGAGTTGGTTATACCTGGCCCAAAACAGATTTCTGATGACCTTTCTGGGTAAATTTTGTAGCTTTGCTGCAATCAATAATAGTACTTTTTAAAAAAAATCTTAAACATGAATAAGGAAGTATTAAAGGAGCAGCTAAAGGTGATAAAAAAGGTCAACTATCAGCTTACTCCCCTTGACAAGGGATATACCGACAAGGTTCTGTATATCAACGTAGGCGACAATCAGATCATGGATAAGGATGTGCCGCCAGTGATGAAGGAGAAATTCATCGGTGGCAAGGGGTATGGGCTTCGCCTGTTGTGGGATGCTACCAAGCCTGACACCAGGTGGGATGATCCTGACAACGAGATCATCATTTCTTCCGGTCCGGTAGGTGGGATCACCCAATACTCAGGTGCCGGCAAATCATTGCTGGTAAGCATTTCCCCGCAAACAGACTCCATTATGGATTCAAACGTGGGTGGCTTCTTTGGCCCTTTCCTGAAGTTTTCGGGCTATGACGCCCTGGAGCTACAGGGAAAGGCTGAAAAGGATGTTGTCATTTTTATTGACGCCAGAACACAAACCATCCAGCTACTGGATATCCCTGGCTTGTCGGCCGACAGCCATATATTGGCCGAGGAGCTGACCGAACTATTTGCTGAAAATGAAAAGGATGCCAGAAACATTGGGATTGTTTCCACCGGGGCCGCGGCAGAACACTCATTGATCGGAATGATCAACTTCACGTTTTACGACATGAAGCGCAAAAAGATCAGACTCAAACAGGCCGGTCGTGGCGGGCTGGGTACCGTGATGCGCGACAAAAAGATCAAGGCCATTGTTGCACGCGTAAACGGAGTTACTGGTAATATGAACAATGTGGCCGACCTGGAAACCATCAAGGAAAGAGGACGAAGGTATCAGAAGGAGATTCGCGATCTTGACGACCAGCAATGCCAGATGCGCCGAAAAGGAACTGCCAACATCGTTAACGTTATGAACGACTACGACTTGCTGCCCACCCATAACTTTAAGTATGGCAGTCATGTTGACGGACTTAAGATTCATAGTGATATATTTCGTGATGAATATTTTACCCAGAACATACCTGACGGCTGCTGGATAGGCTGTGCCATGGCATGTGCCAAAGGGGTGGATGATTTTCCGCTCAAGACTGGCCCCTACAAGGGGGATAAGGTCATTGTTGACGGACCGGAGTATGAAAATGCTGCCGGCCTGGGCTCCAACCTGGGCATCTTCGACCCGGAGTACATCATAGAGGCTAACTTCTATTGCGACACCTATGGCATCTGCACCATTACCTGGGGTACCATCGTGGCCTTCCTGATGGAATGCTATGAGAACGGTATCTTAAACAAGGAAAGAACCGGAGGTCTTGACCTGAGCTTTGGCAACAAGGAAGATTCCCTCGAACTATTGCATCAGCTGGCCAGGGGCGAAGGCTTTGGAGTATCTGCCGGACTGGGCGTTCGCAAGTTAAAGGAGTTGTTTACGGAGAAAGGATGGGGTGATCCGAAGTTTCTGCAGGATATTGGTATGGAGAACAAAGGACTTGAATACTCTCAGTACGTATCAAAAGAATCCCTTGCACAGCAAGGTGGGTACGCCATGACCAACAAAGGTCCTCAGCATGATGAAGCATGGCTGATCTTTATGGATATGGTAAATAATCAGATACCTACTTTCGAGGACAAAGCAGAAGCATTGCATTATTTTCCGATGTTCAGAACCTGGTTCGGATTGGCAGGTCTCTGTAAACTTTGTTGGAATGACGTGGTGCCGGAAGGTAATGCCGAAACAGATGAACCACATAAAATCCCTGAACATGTAGACAACTATGTGGCTATCTTCGAAGCGGTAACAGGCAAGCCTTTTAGTAAGGAAGAGATGATCAGGCAAAGCGAGCGGGTGTACAACTTCCAAAGGGTATTCAACCTGCGCCGCGGCTACGGGAAACGTGCCAATGATGCCCAGCCTTACCGCGCCTGCGGGCCAGTCACCGTCGAAGAATACGAATCCAGGGTAGAACGGTATGACAAACAGCTAAAGGAACTGGTGGGATTTGACCCTGAGGGAAAAACCACCCTGGAGAAGATGGCTGTCATGCGTAAATACAGGGAAAACCAGTATGAGAAGCTATTGGATGCTGTATATGAACGTCGCGGGTGGACGAAAAATGGAATACCTACCATAGAACACCTGAAAGACTTGGGAATGGATCTCCCGGAGGTGCTCGAGGTGGTAGAAAAGCATCTGTAAGCTAAGATGTGCCGAGTGTCAAGCACGATGCCTAATGCTTATTGTCAATTCTTTATTAGGCTGTCTTGTCAAAAAGGCGATACAATACCATTCGAGCTTGGCTGGCTGGTCTCTTATACATTCATGATGTCCTGCTAAAAAGGCTGTTGGCCAACAGGATCAGGTCTTGTTTGGCTTCGCTGCCAACCTGTATCAGGTTCAGGGCCTCAAAGGCCGTTTTGTAATACCTGTCCATTTCTGCCAGGGCCAGCTTGTCGATGTCCAGGTCAAGAAATACCTCCTTTACCTTGCGGATTTTTTCTTCCGGGCCTGTGGACTTCCTGGCATAGGCGTCCAATAATAGTTGTCTTTGCTGACCCTTGGCCTGTTCCAGTGCTTTGATGTATAACCAGGTTTTTTTATTGGATACAATGTCGCCACCGCTCTTTTTTCCAAATGTTGTTTCATCGCCAAACACGTCGAGCCAGTCATCTTTAATCTGAAAACCTATGCCGACGCCCTCCCCGAAACGGTAGAGGTGGTCGGCATCTTCCTCAGATGCATTGGCAATAATGGCACCGGTTTTCAGACATGCTGCGGGCAGCACGGCCGTTTTTAGCCGGATCATTTCAATATATTGCCCTTCAGAAACATGCTCTAGAGCTTCAAAATTCATGTCGTATTGCTGACCCTCACATACTTCCAGCACCGTTTTGTTGAACAAGGACAATACCGGGCGAAGGTGTATATCATCTACGCCCATCATATGCTGGTATGCCAGGGCAAACATCACATCGCCGGATAAAATCGCAGTGTTTGCGGTCCACCTGATATGTACCGATGGCTTGCCCCTTCGTATAGGTGCATTGTCCATGATGTCATCGTGCATCAGGGTGAAGTTATGAAAGAGCTCCAGTCCAATAGCAGCAGACATGGCATTTTGGGCATCACCGCCAAACAATTTACATCCCAGCAGGGTCATCAAGGGACGCATCCGCTTTCCGCCAAGATCCAGACAGTATGACACCGGTTCGTAAAGCTCCCTGGGCTGCCCCCCAGGCACAATGCCTTTGATCTCATCTGATACCTGCTTTAGCAGTAGTTCAATATTGTCATTCATGTCCTAAGTAAAACAATTCAACAACTCAACAGTTCATCAACTCAACAATTTAATAAGGTATGTGCCATAGCCGCTGTTTATCAAAGGTTGTGCCACTTCTTTAAGTTGTTCTTTGTCGATAAAGCCCATGCGGTATGCGATCTCTTCGATGCATCCTATTTTTAGCCCCTGACG
>SKYG01000212.1 GCA_007128045.1 Bacteroidales bacterium
CCGGAAGCACCCTGATTCCCCATCTGTGTGGCCACCTTGTATTTGTCGGCAAGCCTGGTCAGCAACCTTGACTCATACACCGTATGAGTAAGAGGCTTTTCTACGTAAACATGCTTACCCATGGTAATGGCATGTGCGGCAATGGCCGCATGCGTATGGTCGGCAGTGGCAACCACGACAGCATCAATGCTGTCGCCCATCTCATCAAACATTACACGCCAATCCCAATACTTTTTCGCATCAGGGTAATGATCAAAACAATTTTTACTGTAGCGCCAATCAACATCGCAGAGTGCAACAACATGTTCACTCTCCATTTCTCTGAGTACACGAAAGCCTCTGCCACCAACACCCACGCCGGCAATGCTCAGCTTGTCGCTAGGTGCCTTATGACCTAAGCCACTAATAACCGTGCTGGGCAGTATGGTAAATCCGGCTGCTGCAACTGCAGAATTACCAATAAATTTTCTTCTGGAAATACGCTCACTCATGATTTATAAAGTTTAAGATGGATTAAAAAAAATTACTTTGTGCATTGCTATGAAACTGATTTTTTGAATTGCTATGAAACTGATTTTTGGTGTAAAATTAAGATTTGACATTAAAATTAAATTAAAATATGATTAACAGGTATGGTTTGTTAATAACTAACCTGAATTATTCATGCTTTATATTCATGTCAGATGCAAGGCGTCGGAAGCCGCCGACATAGTATTCTATTTCAAGGCTTTCGCAACGAAGCAGATGGCCTGAATAGTTCAGGGTAATCATTCCTTTGTGAATTCTATCAGCATGTTCCTGTACACATTAAACACATTCGACCTCGATACATATCCGATATATTTTCCTTTTTCCACCACAGCCATATTCCACAATCCTGAATCGCGGAATTTGCCCATCACCTCATCCATGCTGTCAGACAACGAAACTGTGGCCCTGGGCTGAAACATCAGATTACGAACTTTCAGTGTATCGTATTTGCTACGGTCGAACATGATCTCACGAACATCATCGAGGGTAACTATCCCAAGAAAGTTGTTGTCTTTATCGATCACAGGAAAAATGTTACGCTTCGACTTAGCGATTACCTGCACCAGCTCTGCCAGACTCTGATCGGGAGTCACTGTCTGAAGGCTGGTTTCCACCACTGACTCGACATTTAGCAGGGTCAGCACCGCCTGATCCTTATCGTGGGTGATGAGATGTCCTTTCTGAGCAAGTTTCCTGGTATACAAGGAGTGTGGCTGAAAGTAGACTACCGTAATGTATGAGATGGAAGCGGTTAGTATAAGTGGTATAAACAACTCATAACCTCCGGTAATTTCAGCAATAAGGAAGATTGCCGTAAGTGGTGCATGAATTACGCCTGCTATTAAGCCTGCCATACCGACGAGCGAAAAATTGTATTCTGAGATGGAAAAGCGGCTGAACATATTTATGATTCGTGAAAAAATGAATCCTGTTATGCCGCCCATAAACAGACTGGGAGCAAACACCCCTCCTATCCCGCCAGCGCCGGTAGTAAGAGATGTGGCTATGGCCTTGAAAAACAATACCAGCACCAGAAATCCGATAAAGACCAGGCCGGAGTCATCCACCAGGTTGCTGAACAGGCTTTGTTCCAACAACTGCTCCGGCTGCCCCGACAACATGCTCCGCATGGTATAGTACCCTTCTCCAAATAACGGAGGAAAGAAAAATATCAGAATCCCAAGTAAAGTGCCACCATACAACACCCTTTTGTAGCGGTTGCCAATATTTTTCACCCTCCCTTCCACTTTCGCGATCATCCAGGTAAAATATAAGGAAACCATACCTGTGACCACTCCAAGCAATATATAAAATGGGATGGCACCGTAGTCGAATGCATCTTTCAGCGTGAAATAGAACTCGACTTGTTCACCCAGAAAAATAGCTGAAAATATGGCTCCGGTAACGGTGGCAATCAGCAAAGGTATGATCGAAGCCATGGTAAGGTCGAGCATCAGGACTTCAAGCGCGAAAATAAGGCCTGCGATCGGGGCTTTAAAGATGGCCGCAATCGCTGCTGCGGCGCCACAACCTATCAGCAGGGTAGTTCGTTTATGACCAAAGCGGGCCGCCTGTGCCACATTGGAGCCAATGGCCGCACCTGTCGACACAATGGGAGCCTCCATCCCGACAGACCCTCCAAAGCCACCTGTAAAAGAACAGGCTACAATAGAAGACCAGGTATTGTGAAGCTTCATCACCCCCTTGTTGCGAGATATAGCGTACAAAATCCTGGTAACACCATGACTAATATCGTCTTTTACAAAATAGCGGATGAAAATTACCGTGATCAATATCCCGATCAGAGGAAAGATCAAAAATATCAAACCCTCCATATATTTACCCGGTGTATTTCTGATCCAATGCTCCAGGTAATGTACCGATGTTTTCAGCACCACTGCAGCCACCGACGCCAACAAGCCGATGACCACGCACAATAGCAGGATAAAGTTGCGGTCGCTCACATGCTTCTGACGCCAAACAAAAAAACGATCGATCAGGGGTGCTGATGACATGACACATTAAGTTTCAAATGAACGGTAAAAATAATGAATTGCACAACATGGGACACCAATTTATGAGAATTCTGAATACAAGCTTTATTACTCATATCACACTTTTTTGTCTTAATTGTGAAAACGACATCCTGAAAGTCATGGGATCTCTCACCCCTTGCTTCGCTGCGCTACGCCAATTGGTACAAACCTCACCAGACAATGATCGGGATCTCTCACCCCTTGCTTCGCTACGCTACGCCGGGGGTTCGAGATGACAAACGCCACGTGGAGGGGGGGTGGCACCTAATGTTTTGAAAAATAATCATGTAGTATTTTCGCTTTTGCCGGTCCGACGGCTTGTTGAAGGTTTTCGTAGGATGCCTGCTTAATACCATGTACCGACCGGAATGTTTGTAACAGTATTTGTGCTGTTTTCGGTCCAATGCCTTTTATATCAGAGAGCTGCGATCTGATACTGCCTTTTTCCCGTCTGCCACGATGATGCCTGATTCCAAACCGATGCGCTTCATCACGCATGTATTGGATCACTTTTAAAGTCTCAGACTTTTTATCAATATACAAAGGGAGGCTATCTCCGGGAAAATAAATCTCTTCCAGACGTTTGGCAATTCCGATCACAGACATTTTTTTCCTTAGGCCTAGTTTCTCAATGGCGTTTAATGCAGCGCTTAGCTGCCCCTTGCCTCCATCCACCACGATAAGTTGAGGCAATGCACTCCCTTCTTCCAGGAGACGATGATATCTTCTGAAGACTACTTCCTCCATAGACGCATAATCGTTGGGGCCTTCCACAGTTTTTATGTTGTAATGACGGTATTCCTTTTTGCTGGGCCGGGTATCCCGAAATACCACCATGGCAGCCACCGGGTAGGTACCCTGGGTGTTGCTGTTGTCGAAACACTCAATATATTCAGGTAGCTGATCCAGCCTTAGATCCTGTTTCATTTTTTCAAGTATACGGCGGGTATGGCGTTCAGGATCTACCAGTTCTTTTTGCTTCAGCTTTTCCAGGCGATAATATTTGGCATTGCGTTCAGATAGCTCGAGAAGCTTCTTTTTATCTCCAATCTTTGGCACCAGAAAGCGAACATCCGGCAACGGTATCGTCAGCCTGAAGGGGACGATCACCTCCTTGGCATTGCTTTGGAAACGCTGCCTTAACTCCATTACCGCTAACTCCATCAACTCAACGTCTGTTTCTTCAAGCCGCTTCTTGATTTCGAGGGTGTGCGATTGCACAATGGCCCCGTCAACCACCTTCAAAAAGTTCACATATCCGGTATCCTGATCGCTTACTATGCTATATACATCCACATTGTGAATGGTCGCGCTTACCACCATCGACTTGCTTTGAAACTTCTCCAGCAACTGTAACTTCTCTTTTACAATATGGGCCTTTTCAAATGCAAATTCTTCGGCATATAATCTCATGACTCCCTTCAGCTGGCCTATTACGCTACCCAGGTTGCCTTTCAGGATATCTTCCACCTGGCTGATAGTAAGCAGGTAGTCTGTTTCATCCTGCAACCCTTCACATGGGCCTTTACAGTTACCAATATGATATTCCAGACAACGCTTGAACTTCCCAGCCTGAATGTTTGAAGGTGTCAGCTTTAACCGGCAGGTACGGTATTGGAACAATTGCCTGATCAACTCAAGCAAGGTATTCATCATCCGCACTGAGGCATATGGTCCGAAATACTTGCTGCCATCCCGAACCAGGTTACGTGTGGGAAAGATGCGGGGAAAGGGTTCGTTTTTGATGCATATCCAGGGAAAGGTCTTGTCGTCTTTCAACAACACATTGTACCTGGGTTGGTATTTCTTGATCAGGTTGTTCTCCAACAATAAAGCATCCAACTCCGTATCTACCACAAAATGCTGTATGTCGGCAATTCGACGCACCATCAAACGAACCTTTCCAGTGCTTTCCTGTGATCTGTTGAAATAGGAAGCAACACGTTTTTTCAGGTTCTTGGCCTTGCCCACATAAAGGATGGTACCCCTTTCATCAAAATACTGATAGATGCCCGGTTTATCAGGCATGGTCTGAATGAGAGGCTCCAGTTTACTCCAGTGTTTGTGGTCGCTGCGGGGCATGGGTTGTGAATGGTGAATGGTGAATGGTGAATGGTGAATTGAGGGTTTTAGGTTCATAACACCTGCCATCTCGAGCGTTAGCGAGAGATCCCCTGCATACCGAGAACTGCCGGGTTATCAACGCTCAGCGCTTATTCTTCTCCGGCAGGTATTTCCAGTAACGTTTGGGCATATAGTTTTTCATCTGACGGTGATTTTTTCTTTCTATAATATTGATGGCATCGTAATAAGCCTGCCACATGTGCCGGTAATGATCCTGGTCATGGTCTTTTGCATGATCCTTTAGGTTTCCGGTGTTTATATCAAAATTTGGATCATCAATGACCACCTCCAGCACTTTTTCAGTATCAAAATAAATACCATAATTTCTTTTCGTATCATAGATTACCCACGGCTGATCTGCATACCGGGCTTTAAAGTGGCTAGTCAACAAGCGAACAATGTCATGATCGGGATCGATGGGTGCAAAATATATGCCATCGACCGACTTTTCAAACCTTACAAAGCCCTGGAAGCGATGTACCTCCCGCTTTACCCGGCGTGCCATGTCGACCACCCCATTTACATCTTCATCAAGCATATTCTGATAAAAACCGGGGTCGGAACAGGTAAAAACCTTTTTAAGATAGCGCCACAACAGCATCTCTTTCTGTGCTTCCTGTGCAAAGAAAGCAATATTCAGCATTCGTGCATTCTTTTTATTGGTCTTTTTTTTAATAGCCATCCATACCCTGTCAGCTTTTTGATCATCTCGTGGGATGGTAACCTGCTCTCCCATCGGAATCTGGATATTGGAGCGTGTGGGAATGATTGCCTCCGGTTCTTGCTTGCACCTGAATGCTTCGAACACCACGGTTAGAAATCCTTCAAAACTACCATCGTAGAAATAAATCATGATTCAGATTTCACATAATAAGTTCATTCCAAAAGTGCGTATTTTTTGCCTCCCGCAGATCTCGGACATTATGGACAGACACTAATATAATTCAAGACAAAGCTGAACACCTTGTGCAGCTACATTTTTCACCAACTTCTTCTTGATCTGTTCCGGCTTCAATCCAGTCAAACCAGCAGCTGGTAATTCCTTGCAAAGTATGAAATATTTTGCACGATTCAGTGCCACTCCCATACGTTTTAGGTGCGCAAAGCTAACTGACCCAAATCGTCGGTTGGCAACGATTAGTTTTGCTGAACGGACTCCTATTCCCGGAATCCTTAAAATCATCTCATAGGGTGCATTGTTAATATCTACCGGAAACAAATGCGGGTTTCTCAGGGCATACGCCAATTTCGGATCCATAGCCGGATCGAGAAACAGGTTGTCCTTGTCAAGAATCTCATCATAATTAAACTGGTAGTACCGCATCAGCCAATCGGCCTGATACAGGCGGTTTTCACGGTTCAAGGGTGGTTGCTGGACGGCAGGCAGCCGGTTATCGCCAGAGTTAACCGGCACAAAGCCAGAATAATATACCCTCTTCAGGTTCTGTTGTCGGTAAAACCCGGCAGCCAGCTTCAGGATCGTAAAGTCTGGTTCCGGGCTGGCACCCACGATCAGTTGGGTACTCTGCCCTGCCGGAGCAAAGCGGGGTGCTTTTTTATATTTCATCCGCTCCTCTTTGCTGACCAGTATGCCTTCATGAATCTGATTCATTGGGTCATACACACTACGATAATCCTTTTCCGGTGCCAACAACTTCAGGTTGTTCTCTGAAGGGATCTCGATATTCACACTGATACGGTCGGCATGCAGGCCAGCTTCCGCAACCAGCTCTTTGCTGGCTCCCGGAATGGCCTTCATATGAATGTATCCGTTGAAACGGTTCTCTGTTCTCAGCCGGCGAACTACAGCGTTAAGGCGCTCCATGGTGTAATCCGGACTTACAATCACCCCGGAGCTCAGAAACAAGCCTTCAATGTAATTGCGGCGGTAAAAGCTGACGGTAAGATCAATGAGTTCCTCTACAGCGAAGGTAGTACGCTTCACCTCGTTGCTCCGCCGGTTAATGCAGTAGGCACAATCATAGATGCAATGATTGGTAAAGAGTACCTTGAGCAGGGAGATGCAGCGGCCATCTTCCGTGAAAGAGTGACAGATGCCGGCTTTCATGGCATTCCCCAACCCACCCTGGTTGGAACGGGTGCTTCCGCTCGAAGAACAGCTAACATCGTACTTCGCAGCATCGGCGAGCACCTCCAGTTTCTTGAGAACCCTGTCGCGCATAAAAGGCAATGATTAGTTTTTGATCAAACCAAGTGCCAATAATATACAAAATTTTTAACCGTAAAAATTATTCTAACCGCAAAGCGCCAAGAAAAAAACCGCAAAGAAACGCGGAATGATGCGCAGAGAGCACATAGAAAAAGTCTTTGCGAAACTTTGCGTAAAACTTTGCGGGCTTTGCGGTTAAAAACTCTTCCAATCACCGGTTAATGGCGTAGCGTAGTCCCATATAAAACATACGCCCTGTAATCGGCCCCCATACCATAGAGGCATCGAAGTACTCACCGAACGGATTTCCGGCATCGATGATGGGGTGTTTTTGCCTGAAATTGGTTAGGTTCTCACCACCGATATATACATCGAGTTCTCGCCAGCGATAGGTGATCTGAGCTAACACTATGGTATGTGCGGGTGAGCGTTCCGGCATCTGTAACTCTGCTGGCAGCATGCCGGTTGAAGGAATTCGCCCTGTTCCGTTGAACTGGGCAGTGGCGTCGAATTGCCACCTGTTGTTGCGCGTGGCATATGAACCTGTTAGCAGACCACGATACCGGTTCACAAAAGGCTTTTCCTGCAACTCATCGTTAATGGTGGTTTGCACATCAGAATACCTGGCAGCAGCGGTAACTTCCAATAAACGAGCAGGCTCGAAGCTGAATTCTACCTGGTAGTTATTGGCAAACGACCTGCCATTAAGGTTGTAAAACACTGCCTGACGATGATCCGTATCCACATCTACAATTAGTTGATTTACAAAACTTGTACGATACACATCAGCCACCAGGGATGCATCACGGTTAAACAAGATCAGGTTGCGTGTAAGGCTTGCGCCAAAGTTCCAGGCCTGCTCAGGTAGGATATCTTCACGCACAATCATGCTTCGGTTGCTGACCAGCAAGCCGGTATTCTCGGCAATCATATTCGGCACCCTGTATCCTTTGCCGGCTGATGCACGAAAAATCGTTTGTTCATTGATCGCGTAACGCATATGAATACGGGGAGTAAAAAAGGTACCATGCAAGTTGTGCAGGTCGACACGAGCCCCGGCGGTTACGGTCAACTGCTCCGGAATGGAATATGTATACTGCGCAAAAACGCCCGGCACCGATTCCGTCCGACTGAACAGACTGTCGCTCAAGCTTTCCCGGTAATCATCAAAGAGATAACTAACTCCTGCCGTCATCCGGTGGTCAGGATGACCCAGGGTATTTTCAAAGAGGATATTGGCATAAAAGGTATTCTGTGTGCCATCATATGGGCGTTGTCCATACCAGGAGTCAACATCATGATGGGTAAAATTGAGCTGGGTACCCAGGCTGGCATCCGGCATGCGGCGAAAAAAGAATCCGGTGCGTGCAAAGGCCTCATACCGCCTTGTATTTACTCCAAAGCCATAATAGCTATCAGAACCAGGAGTTGCTCCATTCTCATAAAAGGCAAGCTGCCCACCTTCTCGTTCTTCCTGTAACAGCCTGAATCCGAATTGCGACTCCATCACACCAGGTTTATCGTAGCGATAACGATTGATGATGTTTAGTTTTTTCATCATGGGATGGTCGAGAAATAAATTATGGTTGTGGTCAATCTTATTGTTCATCATTTCGCCATGCGCCATCACCATTGTATGCCAGCCTCCACCAAGCTGAACAGCGGCATTAACAGTACTCTCAAGTCTACCAAAGTCATTGGCGTAAAGGTTGTAATAAAACCTTTCGTCATGTTCAGGCTTTTTCAATTCGACGTTGATCTGGCCGGTTATTGACTCATAGCCATTGATTACACTGGCAGCACCCTTTGATATTTGTATCGACTCCATCCAGGGGCCTGGGATAAACCCCAACCCGAAAGGCTGCCCAAGCCCTCTGATCGTGGGCATGTTCTCTGTAAGTATCTGGCTGTATATTCCAGCCAACCCCAGCATTTGTATCTGCTGTGCCCCTGACACCGCGTCGGTATATGACACATCGATAGAGGCATTGGTTTCAAAAGCTTCCGACAGATTACAGCAAGCCGCCCTCTGCAGTTCACTGGTGGTAATCACCTGCGTCATCACAGGCTCCATGTGAGAAACATGGGTACCCGACTGACGACCGGCAACGACGACCTCATCGAGATCGCGAGTAGCTGACAATATAACCTCAGCCTCATGCCGGTCTGCCGTTATCTCAAGGGTATCACTTTTATAGCCAATGTAGCTTACTACCAATCTGGCAGGTAGCCGGGCAGGTTTTAACAGTTGAAACGCTCCATTTTCATCGGTGGCAACACCCGTGGTAGTACCCAGCCAGAACACATTGGCACCGACAAGGGGCGTTTTCTGATTTTGGTTGTTAATGGGTTGCATCTCGTAGACCGTGCCGCGCAGAATATCCTGGGCAACAGCAACACCCGAGAAAAGAACTACATAGATGATATTTAAAAAAAATATGTTGATTCGCATGATATACTTAGTTATTTGGATTTATTTCAGGAATTTCGCCAGGAGGAAAATAAGATCACAGGGTTTTATCTGTGTCTGTTAAAACAAAACGTTCCGCTCTAAGCGTGAAGGCTTATTCTTTGATTCCTTTGCAAGGTTATTTTATACTGCAAAGGATGCAACGAAAAGCATAGAAAATAAATAGAAATTAACTAAGCAATTTTAATCTGATGGGCGTAGAGGACAAATGCCTTGCCCGTCAATCTGGGGGGTGGATCTATGAATGGCGCTTCAGCAGCAGATATGTGTGCATTGTCAAGACCAGGTATGGGTGTAGAAAAAACAGTAAAAATATCAAAAACAGGAATTGTGACCTTTTCAGTTGCTTTGTGCTGTGACAGCTGAAAATCCTCTTTCAGATAGACCACCTCAATGTCACAACATCCAGGGTCACCTGTAATGCCGCATTGATTGGCCTCGGAAAGCGCACAACAGAATAGCGCTTCCTCAGCATTTTCTGAGTGATCGGTATATGCAGTGCCCCCGGTACAACATGAAACCGGCTCACTGGCAAAAAGTATTGCGGAAGTATCGCAACCAGCACAATGATGCACCAACAACCTCACCCCCGTGAAAGACACCAGGAACAAGACAGTAAGCAGCAAGCTTAATAAGATACGAAATACGCGCATTATTCAAATCCTCTTTATAACACCTCAACCAAACAACTCAACAACTCAACAGTTCAACAGTTCAACAATTCAACAATTCAACTCCCTATTTTTTTTCATCGAACTTTTTGTTCTTTTCAAGCAGCTCCGGATCCCGTTTATAAATACAGCAATGATGAAGGTTGGCGTGAATATCATCATGTGTCAGGAAGTTTTGGGTATCATGACCGGCTTTTGCCACGGCGCGTTCAATCTGCTCCTGGCTTGTCCGCTCCGGACGAAACCTTACTTCCAGGGTTTGTTTCTCCTGGTCCCAGCTTGCCGACCTGACTCCCCTCACGGTATAAGCTGCACGTTCAATCCGATCCTTACACATCCCACAATTACCCAAAACAGTAAAAGTGGCTTCACCAGGATTCTCAACTTTTACAGCCTCTTGAGCCATTAAAAAAGAAGAAAGACCTACAGATATGATCAACCCGATAAAAACAGGTAAAAATGATCTGGCTATTATATTCATCTCAAATTTATTTTTTCTGTCAAACAATTCATTATTAAATCTTCAAACAATTCAACACCTCAACACCTCAACAGTTCAACAACACTCTATAAAAGTGTATTGACAAATTTACATATGCACATGAACACAAAGGTAGCTAAAAACGTTAATAATAGCAAGATCATACAGTTAAAAATAATTAATGAACAACCTGATAACCAGGGAACCGTTTTCGGACAGGTCAAGCCCTGTCCCTACAGTGCCATTCCGGGGTATTTGTTGACAGGTCAAGCCCTGTCCATACAGCGATTATAATATGGAAACCTCGTAACCATGAAACCACAAACAGGGCAACCACAAGGGTTGCCCCTACAAAGCATCAAACGAAACCCGCTGGCAACCTGGCAACCCGGAAACCTCATAACCTTGAACACATGAAACACCCATGTTAATCGCTTTAGCACACATGAGCATGATTAAAAGATTTCCCCTTTTTTTTGACTTTTCGACTTTCAGACTTTCAGACTTTCAGACAATTTTAAACAGATGAAACAAAAAACCATCCACATAACCCTTATAATCGCCATGCTTGTATTTCCTGCACTGGCCTCATGCACAACCCAAAATCCATCCAACAATATGAAAACTTCCATCAAAGACAATGACCCTGGCCATTACCCTGTAATGAAGACAGAAGAAGACTGGAAAAAAGAACTTGACGAGACGCAGTATTATATTTTGCGTCAGGCTGGCACTGAACGCCCATTTACTGGAAAATACTACCAAACCGATGAAGCGGGCATCTATTATGCGGCGGCCAGCGGACAGCCTCTGTTTTTTTCTGACACCAAGTTTGACTCAGGTTGTGGCTGGCCAAGTTTCTTCGAGCCCATTACCCCCGATGCTGTTTTATACAGAACAGACAAAGCCTTTGGGATGATACGGACAGAGGTGATTGATTCAGGCAGCGGGTCACATCTGGGTCACGTATTTAACGATGGGCCACCTCCCACCGGTCTGAGGTATTGCATGAACAGTGCAGCGCTGATCTTCGTTCCTCTCGGTCAGGAAGGACCAGATATTGTAAAGAGCTACATGGAGCACACTGCCAGCGAGGAGGAAAAACGGGTGATGGAAGACATATTAAGTGCCAAAACAGATAACCGCTGAGATACGCTGTAGGGACAGGGCTTGACCTGTCCGAAAATCCCCCGGAATGGCACTGTAGGGACAGGGCTTGACCTGTCCGAAAAGGGCTGCGAAGTTTTGCGGGGTTACATAGCACCCTGTCAACTGATTTTATAAACTTAGCAACCATTTCCATACAGGGATAGCTTCAATCTTTTTACCACTCATCTCGAACATCCGTTCGGTGTCACGTGTGATGATTAACAAATGGTGACACTCCAATACTTCTGCAATTCTCAGTAATGCCTTCACTTCCCTTTCAAAAGTGCCGGGGCTGTTGTCAAGATCATAACAAACCTGAATTGCCGTACCGGTATCAGGCACATAGAAATCGACCTCAATTCCCTTGTTGTAAAAATAGACAGCATCATTGCGTCCGTATTTTCGCAACAGATTTATGGCCACCATATTTTCTAGCAAAGAAGTATTCCCATCCAACAAGAAGAGGTTCAACAGGCCGTTATCGGTGAAATAATATTTTGGAGCAGTTACTTTATCAACCAGTTTACCCGCAATATTCTGTATGGGATTGATAAGCCAGGCATCTTTGGCATATTC
>SKYG01000157.1 GCA_007128045.1 Bacteroidales bacterium
CAGGGTTACGGGTTTCAAGGGTGCCAGGTTACGAGGTTGCTAGGCTACGAGGGTGCCAGGTTAAGAGGTTACCGTGGTTGAGAGTGGTCGGTTGTTCTGTTTTCTCAGCGCTCAGTGCTCGGTGCTTCGTTAAGCGTTATTAATGACAGCCGAAACCAGCGCATCAGCCAGGCGGCTGGCGCCAACGCGCAGCCAGTCTTTATGCATCCAGGAGTCGCCTAGCACATTTTTGGTCAGCAAATAATATTTCAGGGCTGTGTCAGGGTCGGCAATGCCTCCTGCGGGTTTGATGCCGACCTTTCGTCCGGTACTCTCGTGGTGATCTTTTATGGCATCCAGCATCACCAGCATGGCTTCTGGTGTGGCTGCAGGGCTCACTTTCCCTGTCGATGTTTTGATAAAATGTGCTCCGGCATCCATGGCGATCTCGCTGGCACGTCTGATGTTTGTGGCAGATTGCAGCTCCCCTGTTTCGAGGATGACCTTCAGGTGGGCCTTACCGCAGGTATCCACAATAGCAGCAATCTCATCATATACCAGGTTGTACTCCCCTTCCAGGAACTTTCCCCGCGAAATGACCATGTCTATCTCTTCCGCCCCCTGATCGATGGCATAGCTTACCTCTGCCACCTTAACAAACAGGGGAGATTGTCCGGAAGGAAACGCACCAGCTACAGAGGCCACTTTTATGCCCGAGCCATGCAATGCCTTTCGGGCCACCCCTAAAAGTGTGGGATATACACACACAGCAGCCACGTTGGGCAAACCTAGGCCCAGGCCTTCGAACGACATGGCCTTCTCGCATAGCTTACGCACCTTATCGTCGGTATCTGAACCCTCCAGTGTTGTCAGGTCGATCATGCCAAGAATGGAAGCATAAGCATTGGCAAGGTCGTTTCGGTTCAATGTTCCTTGCAATAGGGAAGATACCCGATGTGTTACATCTGCGTCATCAATCACCTGGGTTTGTTTATAGTCTTTCATCGGGCTGCCATTTTGAGATTACATAAAATAATTGTTTATATCTCTGCTGATCGGATAGAAAATTCACTTAATCTGTATGAATCATGCAGGCTACTTCCGCTTTCTTCACCACAGCAACAAAAATAGTGTTTTTAAAAACACTGACCTCCTATAAAACCTATTCAGCTGCATAATAACCGTGGGGATCAGCAGCCGGTACCAGGCCCAGATGGTCTGCGATAGGCAGAAAGTCACGATCATTGAATAGCAAGGGTAAGTTGTTGAGCATGCAAAATGTGGCGATAATCATATCTGTTGTTTTTCTGATGGTGACCCCTTTTTTACGGAGAAGCCTGAAGTTTTCGGCACTTGCAATGGCAATCTCTTTTCCAATCATGTCAAAGCAATCTAACCGCAGCAGGGCTTCCTTTGCGAGAGAGAAATCACGGTCTGACCTAAACCCTTGAAGAATTTCCGCAAGAATGATATCGCCGGTTACCACCAAATCATTTACAAGATACTGGTCCAGAAGAATTGTTCCGGCATTCTCTACCCCGTTAAAATAATCGATCCATACGGATGTGTCAACCATAATCATATATCACTGCGCATTTGATTTAAGTCTCCCTCCCAGTTTAATTTTCCTTTCAGGGCTCTGATCACTTCCTGATTTTTCATCCTGATCAATAATGACAACGCCTTTTCTACAGTCGCTTTCTTCGTTTTTGTACCGCTGATATCCATTGCACGCTTCATCAGCTTGTCGTCAATGATGATGTTTGTTCTCATGTTATAATGTGTATAATGCTTAACAAATATACACATTTTCTTGATTGCATGCCAAATGTCCCATAAACTTTTCAACAACTCAACAACTCAACAATTCAACTTTTTTATGGTATCTTTGCAGCCAGATATAGGCTCCGTAGTTCAATTGGATAGAATAGCAGATTCCGGTTCTGTCGGTTGGGGGTTCGAGTCCCTCCGGAGTCACAAAACCCTTCCCGTTCGGGAGGGGTTTTTTGTTGGGGGTGCCGGCAATGCATCATTGCCGGCACCATGTAGGGGCGAATAACATTCGCCCATTCCCGGAAATCGCATTGTCCTCGCCACATCGTAGGGGCGAAAATTTTTTCACCCCTACACGGAATCGGGATCAACCATCATAATGATTTTGAAAAAACATGTCATCCCGCCAACGTTCGGGATTGCGGTTGATGTAATCAACAATCTTGAAATATGTATACCTGTTGCGTATTATATGGTCATAATAACCACGCTGCCAGACCTGATGATTGATTGTATTTTGCCTTGCCCATTTTGTCACACCTGCTTTAAACCCACGAATCATGGATCCTAACGTCAGGCTGGGTGACCGGAATTGATTGCCGGTGTATTGTGTATTAACGGGCCAACGGCTGTTGTCACATATTTCAATAATTCCATGCACATGATTGGGCATGACGACAAAATCATGCAACAAAACGTGCGGGAAATGCACAGGAATGGCTTGCCAGCATTCCTGGACTTTATGGCTGAGCTTGTTTAATATCATTGCGTCTTGATTAATCATGCCAAACAAGCACGCACGGTCTTTCACGCAGACTGTTACAAAATACAGGCCTTTGGATGAATAATCATGTCCTGGTAATCGACCCGATTGCCGGTGGTAATTTGCAGGATTGTATCGCATTTGTGGTTATTTGACTGATACCATTCATGTCAAACATAGCAATTCATGTCAAACCTTCCAGAAATAATTTGGCAAACGGTCTCAAAAACCACCAATCCGTAGCCATAACAATTGCATTGTTCCCAGTATCATGTATGGGTGAAAACGTTGTATGCCGGGGATCGGGTCGTTCCCGGCAACCTGTAGGGGCGAAATATGTTGAGCCCCTACAGACGAATTATTTCGCATCCTCTTCATCCTCTTCGAGATAATACATCTCTGTATTCTGCATCTTCCGGAGTTCTTCAGCGGCTTCATGGTCACCCTCATCGGCTTTCTTCCGTTGCCTCCCAGCCCGCATCCAGTCGTCATCGGCTGCTGCCATGGGGATTTCTTCAATAATGTTGCCATCATCGTCGCAGATGGTCATGAATATTGCTCTTTTTTGTTTCATGGTTGTGTTTTTTTTCACCACTGTCTTTCAGGGTCAGGCCATAAAATGGCTACAGGGATCATCACCGAACCTATCACCGAACTTCTATACGAACCCCTTTCCGAACTCCTTTCCGAACCTCTATACGAACCCTATATGAACTTTTCAACGAACTCATTATGAGAATCAAATTGAATCAGATGCTACAATACTTCCCAGTAACCAGA
>SKYG01000257.1 GCA_007128045.1 Bacteroidales bacterium
GTGAATGGTGAATTGAGAATGGTGAATAAACTGGGAATAATGACTGAGTGCCATTTTTCAGGTAACCTGGTAACCTGGTAACCTGGCAACCCCGTAACCAATTGTGGACAGGCCAAGTCCTGTCTCAACGATTCTTTATCTTCCCAACACAACTCCTAAACTCCTCAACTCCTAAACTCAATTAATCCACCTGGCTGCCCCACCAATTGTTGCCGGGGTCATAATCTGGTGAAAGGAAGTTCAGCCGCTGTTGCTCGAGGGCCGGCATGCGGTTTTCCCTGATCCTCTGCAGGTGGGCTTTTTCGGCTGCTTCCGTGTATACCGGATCTTTCTCTGGGAAAAGAGCACCAACCGTATCGAGATAATCAAACAGCTCCTCACTCAATTGTTCCACTTTTTGCGGATACAAAGCAGCCAGGTTTCTTGTTTCGCCGATATCACTCCACAGGTTGTACAGTTCGTGAGCTTCCGTTTCATAGCAATATACCAGCTTCCAGTTTCCCTTTCTGATCACGGATGATGGTCTGCCACCCTGATTTCCGTAATGCGGATAATGCCAGAATAAACTCCTGTCAGCAATCTGTTCACCACGAATCAACGGTAGCAAGCTAACACCGTCCAGATGTTCTTCGGGTTTTAGCTCCGCACCCACAAGATCCAATATGGTGGGATAAAAGTCTGCTCCTGTAACTGGTATATCACTAACCATATGGCGTTCCGTAAGTCCTGGAACTTTTATAAAATATGGAACCCGTAAGCCACCTTCATACACATAGCCTTTTCCGTTTCTGAAAGGCAGGTTGGACGTGGCAAATGCATCGCCTGCTGAGACACCACCATGGTCGGAGGTAAATATCACTATGGTATTGTCATCGAGGCCCAGTTCTTCCAATGCATCCAAAACTAGTCCTATTGCGTCATCCATAGCTTCCACCAGGCCGCCATATAACGGATTATCCTGTACCAGGCGGTTGGGAAGGAAATAATCCATTTCAAAACCGGATTCAGCAATACCCAGGTCTTCGGCCTTATCACGGTATTTTCTCCACTTCTCCATGGTCGTCTGAAGTGGGCTGTGCACTGCATAGAACGACAAGATGGCAAATATTGGTTGTCCGGTATCACTTGGATTGTTTTCCCTGAAATACTGTGCGGTTTCATCGGCAAGCCTCCACGATAGGTTTTCACCAGGTTTTCTGTTTTCCAGGGTTGGGTTATCATAGGGGTCGAAGTAACCACCCCTTGGGCTTCCACTATCCCAACCACCAATATTAACATCAAAACCATGATCCTTGGGCCAGGATCCCTCTGTGCCAAGATGCCACTTGCCAACAAAAAGGGTGTTATACCCAGCTTCTGACATGGCTTTACCCAGGGTCACATCCTCAAATGACAAATGGCGGTTGTATTCCGGAGGTAGCAGCCTGGAATGCCTGCCTGCCCTGCGCCAATCCTCACCGGTATGTGCGCCAATCCAATCGGTAATGCCGTGCCGGGGTGCAAACTGCCCGGTCATCAGACTGGCTCTGGCCGGGCTGCATACAGGAGAAGTGGTATAGCCATGGGTGAAGTCCATAGACATGCTGGCCAGCCTGTCCAGATTTGGTGTTTCATAATACTGACTGCCGGTATGGCTTAAATCAAAATAGCCCAGATCATCGGCAATAATGAACAACACATTCGGCCTGGTATCTTTTTGTTGCTGACATGCCACACTCGTTAAACATGCCGTGCCTGCTACGAATAATAAGGATCTGTTGATTTTCATATGTTTGTAAATAAGTTAAGGAGTTTAAGAGTTGAGGAGTTGATTGTCTGAACAGACACTAATTACCGGGTTACTTCATTGTCTTTGATAAATTGTATTAGATCCTCCATCTCCCGGACCAGGTCTGCGCGATCACCGGCAATGTTGACTTGCTCGTTAATATCTGTGGCCAGGTTAAACAGCTGTGGTTCTCTCATCAATCCGGATTCAATATTCTTAGTGCCATGTATCCAACTTATGGGGGCAAGATTTGTTGCCGGGTGTATGTATTTGTAATCGCCCTGGCGGATGGAAAAAGTATAAGACTCCAGCATCAGGTAATCCCTTCCTTGATCAGAGTTACCCAGTAAGGCATCCAACACATTATGACTGTCTGGGGCTTCAACCTCGTCAAGCGAATGTCCGACCAAAGCCGCAATCGAGGCATACAGGTCAATTTGTCCAATCAGGGCATCACTCACCTGGCCTGGCTTGATTCCTTTTGGCCAGTATGCTATCGTAGGCAAACGATGTCCAGCTTCATAAGCACTGTATTTACCACCTCTGAACGGACCTGCAGGATTATGGGTTCCACCTCCTACCAACTCGACCGACATGTCTTCGTAGCCATCATTAAGTACCGGACCGTTATCGCTGGAGAAGATGATCAGTGTGTTCTGATCCAGGTCGAGCTTTTCGAGGTATTCAACAAGCTGTCCGGTAACCCAGTCCATCTGCACGATCACATCGCCATAGGGACCAAGATCTGTTGCTCCCATGAAACGGTAGTCAGGTAATCTCGGAACGTGGATGTCGTGAAACGAAAAATACATAAAGAATGGATTCTCTTTGTTTTCATTGATGAACTGTCGTGCCTTTTTCAACATCTGATGGGGCATTTTCTCATCCTTCCAACGTGCTGAATTACCTCCCTCCATCCATCCGATGCGGCTAACGCCATTCACGATGGTCGCGGCATGCTGGTTGTCGGCAGCAAAACGCAACAGTTCAGGTCTTTCAGTTCCTGTAGGGTCTTCACCGACCTTACCACGAAAGCTCACCGAGATGGGATCTTCAGGATCCAGTCCAACCACATGATGATTCTCCACCCAGACGGTGGGTACCCTGTCGCCAGTAGCGGGGATCATGTAGGCATAATCAAAGCCACGCTCTAAAGGGCCAGGTGAAATTTTGCCGTTCCAGTCGATGTTGCCGTCGCCCAGGCCCAAATGCCACTTACCGATCAGGGCCGTTTTGTACCCGTTTCGTTGCAGCATCCCGGGCAAGGTGGAGGTTTCCTCGCTGATCAGCAAAGGAGCATCCCCAGCCATAATGGCGGCCCCAACCCGGAAAGCATACCTGCCGGTCAGCAAGCTATACCTCGATGGTGTACATGTCGAAGCCGGTGCATATGCATTGGTAAACTTAATACCATTCTCAGCCAAACGATCCACATAAGGTGTGTTAACCTCTCCGCCGTAACAACTTAAATCA
>SKYG01000190.1 GCA_007128045.1 Bacteroidales bacterium
TGCTCTTGATCACCCTTCTCAATTTGTTTCTCGGATGCGTTGCCGTCACCATAGCGTTCGGTGGGGATATGGTGAATGCTGCACTATTGATCGCAGTCTGTTCGATCCTGGACTTTCTGGATGGCACAGCTGCAAGAATACTCAATGCCCGGTCTGAAATCGGAAAACAACTGGATTCACTTGCCGACCTGATCAGTTTCGGATTGGCACCCGCTGCCATCGCCTATACATATATCAATAATAGTCTGCTGCAGGAAAACATCATGAGTAATTACGGATTTATGTCATTTGTACCCTACTTGGCTTTCATGATCACCCTGCTCTCGGCCGTCCGCCTGGCACGCTTTAATATCGACAGCAGACAAACATCTTCATTTATCGGGCTCCCAACCCCTGCCAATGCCCTGTTCTTTGCATCAATTCCTGTGGTACTAGCCTTTGCAGACAGCAATGGCCTTGTTTACAACATCCTGTATTATATTACATCCACCACATTACCCTTTATTATAATGGTGGTTGTATTTTCCTGGTTACTCGTCTCTCCCATTCATATGTTTTCCCTTAAGTTCACAAACCTTAACTGGAAAGACAACAAAACCAGAATTATCTTTTTATCCGCTTCCCTCCTATTACTTATCGTATTTGGATTTGAAAGCTTCACGTTAATTATGGTATTTTATATCCTACTATCGCTGATAAATTATGTTTTTTTTAGCACCAAATAGTTCGTCTACGACTAAAATGCTTGTTTTTTGTTTCCCGCAGATTTCGGAGATAAACGCAGATATTAAACATTAAACTATCAGCGAAAATCAGCGCAATCAGCGGGCAAAAACTTTTTGAAGTGGACTCATTAATTCAGTCTAATGGTTTGTATCTTTTCAATGTTATTCCGAAATTTGTCACACATTGGTGGTACAATAAATATTTTGTCAGATTAATACATGAATATATCGTGGCTTACTTGCATGAGACCGGGAAAAAAGGTGAGGCTTTGGCACAGGAATACCTGATCAGCTCCGGATTCAGGATACTGGAAACAAATTGGCAATCGAACCATCAGGAGATTGATATAATTGCCACAAAAAATGATCTGGTTATTATTGTAGAAGTTAAATCAAGACGCTCAAGCTATTTCGGCAACCCTGAATCGTCAGTTACCAGGCAGAAACAGAAAATGCTTATCAAGGCAGCCAATCATTACCTTGCATTGCACAGGCTTAATCATGAGGTAAGATTTGATATTATAGCGATCATATTCTCGGCCGGAAACCACCAAATTAACCACATAGAGAATGCCTTCTACCCTGTATAATCATGTAACTTTTCAATTTATTTGGCGTAATGATTATTATCCAATAGCTTTACCGAAGCACTATTATATAACACATGCAAATAATATACTGAACGACAGACATTAAAGAATTTATTCTTTATTCATTAAACATAAGCACCCGTTTATGTGTTCAAATTTGTAATCGAGCATAATTTTATCCAATAATTAATCCAACCATCTAAAAACGTTTTAATCTTATTAAACATGGAAAACACACAAGCTACTCAGGAGGTTTTCAGGATGCCCCTCATTAATGATCCTGCACCATCATTCAAAGCCAAAACCACCATGGGAGATATCAATTTCCCGGAAGATTACAAAGGTAAGTGGGTCATATTATTCAGTCATCCGGCTGATTTCACCCCTGTGTGCACCACAGAATTTATGACCTTTGCCTCTATGCAGGAAGAATTCAGGGCATTAAACACAGAGCTAATCGGTTTGTCGATCGATAGCATCTATGCCCATATTGCCTGGTTGCGCACCATAAAGGAAAAAATAGAGTTTAACGGAATGAAGAATGTAGAAGTTTTATTCCCGGTTATTGAAGACCTGAAAATGGATGTGGCCAAAAAGTTTGGCATGTTACAGCCGAATGCTTCTACTACACAAGCAGTACGCGCGGTATTTTTTATGGATCCCGAAGCAAAGGTGCGTGCCATCTTATATTATCCACTGAGCATGGGAAGAAACATGGATGAGATCAAACGCATGATCATCGCCATGCAGAAAGCTGACAAGGAACAAATTGCAACACCAGCCAACTGGAAACCAGGTGATGACGTCATCATCCCTCCTCCCGGCTCCTGCGGTGTCGCCAAAGAAAGGGTAGAGAGCCAGGATGAGAACACCTATTGTCTGGACTGGTTTATGTGCTTTAGAAAGGAAAAAAAGTAATTTTTTCAGGTAATTATCAACAATAGCAGGCTGAACAAAAAAAAGTTTTATATTTACACTTCAATTAGGCGTAGGCCTTTTAAAGTAGTTAATACAAAACCAATCGTTATGAGACAGATTTTGACATTTTTCACGGCTACATTGTTTTTAATAGCATCCGTTCAGGCAGAAAGCAAAAGCATTTTCAGCCTTGATGTTGATCATGTTTATGCTGAAATGGCTGAACTAACGCAACTTGAAAACTACCTGCATGGCAATGAAGCCACTTTATCAAGCCTTGTAGAACAAAACCATTTTCTTGTTTCCAATATGAAAACAGGAAATTATGGCTGGCATTCTATGGCTGGACTGGCTGAACCTCCATTGGGGATATCCAGCTTTTTATGGGGTTTCTGCCTTGGTTTGCCCGGCCTCGCTGTGGTATATTTCATTACTGAAGACTCTGCCGAAACCAGAAAAGCTTTATGGGGATGTATCACCAGCGGTGTTCTAATTGGCGGATTCTATGTTGTATGGTATGCCCTCTTGGCATCCAATGCCTGGTGGTATTGATAATTACCAGCATCAGCAGGAAGCATTTCCAATCAGCCGTTTGATTCAACAAACATCAAATGCGTAAACGCTTGCCATTACTATAATAGGCAGGCGTTTATGCATCATTGTAATTCGATTTTTGAGCTCTGGCAGCAAAGTCGAATCAGATCATTCCAGGATCATTCAAACATGCTGCGAAGGCATTACGGATAACCATCATGAATGTATTGTATCTTTTTTTTCTTGCAGTGTTCTTCCTGGTATTACCAGAGAAAGGGCAGGCACAGTACTACTACAGGATCGAATGCGACATATCTATAAAGAATAAGGTGGAAGGTGGTGAGGGCGCTCTGATCATGGGGCGGGCCTACTACGATAAAAGCAGGAACCAGATGGTGTACGACATCAGGTTTCCGGAAAGAGAAGTCTGGGTCATCAAAGATACTGTTCTGC